>DATGXZ010000301.1:0-2884 GCA_035298445.1 Flavobacterium sp. | reverse complement strand
CTGCAAAAGACGGTCTTTGACACGAACAACCAGGAAACCAAAACCGACTATTTGGGCGGCTTCCAGTATAAAGACGGTGAACTGGCATTTTTCACCACACCCGAAGGCTATGTGAAACATACCAAAGATGAGTTCAACTACGTCTATAACTACACCGATCATTTGGGCAATAACCGCCTTAGCTATACCTGGGATCCCAACCAACAGCAGTTGGAAATCATGGAGGAAAACAATTACTACCCCCTTTGGCCTCAAACACGAGAACTACAACGTCAGCCGCGCCGACTTTGACCGCGACCCCCAGGGTGGCACGATGGTGGTATTGATGCCGGTGGTACGGTTGGGGTATCAGTATAAATACAACGGGAAGGAGTTGCAGGATGAACTTGGGTTGAACTGGCATGACTATGGTGCCCGAAATTATGATGCGGCGTTGGGAAGGTGGATGAGTGTGGATCCGTTGGCGGAAAGGCGTAATAGTTGGTCTCCTTATACTTACTGCCTCAATAACCCTATTTTACGATATGACCCCAAAGGATTAACAGATTTCACATTTGATAAAAAAACGGGGGAAGTAAAACAAGTAGGTGAAAAGAATGATGACCCCGACAGAATTCTTAAGACGAATAAAAAAGGAGAAATTATATATAGAAAAAATGGCGAAGCCAAAGTCGCAATTGGAGACATTGAACACGGAATTCTAAAAGATGGACAGAACTTTAGAGATAAGGATCAGCTCATAGAGGTAGGAGGAAAAGGACAACCATCTGTCGATGGGGTTAAATCTTTTATAATGAAACTTTCCATGTATATTGAAAAGGAAATCGCAGGTTATTCTTACTCATCCAACGGTTCTGGACGTGTTACAGATATGGTGTTGGGAGCCTATAAAAATAATAGTTATATGGCCTCTTATGCTACACCTGTTGAATTATTGCGAAAGTACCGTGCCGAATACTCCGCCTCTAAGATCGTCCAAGCCTTTCACACGCATCCAGACGGCGAATTAGGAGCAACACAATCTGCGCCTTGGCTTTCAAGCGACGTTAAAGATCTTCAACGAGATAAGCCGCAAACTCCCAATGCAACTTATATTGTGCTGTACTGGAGGATGGGAGACGAAAAGCCAGAGGAATATGACTATACACACGAATACTTTCCCCAAAAAAAATTAGAACCATGAAAGTTTTTTTAACCATTTTGCTATTTTGTATATCAACGGCGAATCTTCAATCTCAAAATAAAGTTATTCGTGGTCGGGTCATCTCTGAATCTTTCGAAACGATGCCGGGAGTGTCTATTAGCATTAATGATTCCATTCAAATTGCTGAAACAGATATGGAGGGTTTTTTCAGGATTGAAATCCCGCTTTCCGTAAAAAAGTTATCTTTCAGATTTATTGGATTGGAAACAACAAACGTCCAACTCATAGATAATTGTGATGAGGTTGAAATCGTAATGATGCTAGGCATGCATTACGATTTTATAACTCCTAAGAAAGTTGACAGGCGCCGCAAAAAAAGATTTACAAGGCTGCCGGAACTGCATAAAAAAGCTTTTAACGACGGAATTTTTAAAACAGATAGGGCTTGCTATATACAAAAGTTTGAGTATTTGTGGTAATGTACCAAATGTGTTGATCCCCCCAAAACCAACCCTCCACACCAGCAAATACGCGTCTTACACCAAATCACAACTAACAATCAGAAACAGCCTACGGGCTGTTTCGTTATTTTTACCATAGTAAAACCGAAGCAACAGCGCCAACGCAGGCCCCATACCACAGTTGCAAACAACCCGCGCCCGTCCCAATACAGAAGTCCCGAAATAGTTACTATTTTTAATCCGTTATCCAACCATCGGCAACAGCATGGCGCAAACTATTTGCTTTACCACCTCACATCACCAGTTCTACATCAACGATGCCGAATCGCCCGCAGATATGGGAAGTGCAACGTTTTGGACCGACGACGCATTCGAAGCCCGATTAGCCGTCGCAACCGGTATTTTGGGAGTAGACACCGCCAGCTATGGCGAAATTGCCCTTGAAATCGCTACTTTAGACGCGGCACCTGCTGTAGAGGAACTTGACAAATTCGACCACGTGGTCGAAGCTGGCATCCAACTCCCAAGTGGACAACTTCAGATAACCAATTGTCCGTTTTCCGAAGTCGTATTCGAAACCAAACTCCCGAAAGCACATTACCGCGTGCGATTGTCTTATGCAGGCCTCGGATCGCAACTAGATGAAGACGAAAATGCCGACGATCGCTACCTTATTGAAGTATGGCCCGACCCGAAAGACGAAAGGATAATTCTGAAAAAATATGCCCGTTAACCCACTCGCTATCTCGATTCCCCAACTCAAAACTCAACCCAAAACCCAAAACCCTAACCCCTAACCCCAAAATATAGTTCATAGTGCCCGCTTCACCCCAATCTTCTTTCCTCTTGACTCTTTCCTCCCAACTCAACACTCAACACTCAACACTCAACCCAAAACCCAAAACCCAAAACCCAAAGCCCATGTCCCTCCCCAATTCCCATCTCCCCATCCACCGACTCAAAGCAGCCTTCTCAAACACATCGGCCACTTACAAGTTCTACTGGTTGCTGGCCATTCTCGATGCGGTAGAGCAGGGGAGGGTGAACATCACCAAACAAGAACTCTTCGCACGGATGCTGGCCAACGCATGGTACACCGTCAGTTACTTTCGCGTGTCGTTTGGCCCCCAGGATCTGATCCAGCAAACCATCAAGGAAATAAGTGTGAGGGAAGTAATACCCGTCACCCTGAAAAAAGAGGCCATCGGACAGCGCTTACTCGACTCACAACACCCCAAGACCCGCCAGCAGTTGCAGCATTTTGATAAAAATGTACCCC
>DATGXZ010000300.1:0-2684 GCA_035298445.1 Flavobacterium sp. | reverse complement strand
ACGTCCTCAACCATACCGTCCAACAACCAACAATAAAAAAGCCCCTCATTTGAGGAGCTTTGTACCCCGAGCCGGGCTCGAACCTTGGCAGGTGTGAGCCCTACCTGATTTCCCATTTCGACATTGATACAAATAAAAAAGCCCCTCGTCTGAGGAGCTTTGTACCCGGAGCCGGGCTCGAACCTTAGCCGGTGTGAGCCCTACCTGAATTCCCATTTCGACTGGAATACAAAATAAAAAAAGCCCCTCATTTGAGGAGCTTTGTACCCGGAGCCGGGCTCGAACCGGCACGGTTTCCCACTGGTGTTTGAGACCAGCGCGTCTACCAATTCCGCCATCCGGGCAAAAAGTGGTTTTGGTGGCTGCAAATGTACATATTTTTCTGTCTTTGCATTGAAAAATACTTAAATTTTTACTTTCATACCCCGATTTTATTCCTACCTTTGCGCCTCGCTTAGGCGAAACACAACAACTAACTACTTTACAACACATTACGATGTCACACAACGAACCGGAAGCAAAGATTTTTGCGTGTTCGCAAAGTGTCTATCTGGCGGAGCGCATCGCCGAAAGCTATGGTGTGCCGCTGGGTAAAGTTACGTTCTCACATTACAGCGATGGCGAATTTCAGCCTTCGTATGAGGAATCGATCCGCGGCCTGCGCGTTTTCATCGTCTGCTCGACCTTCCCGTCGGCCGACAACCTGATGGAACTGCTGCTGATGATCGATGCGGCCAAACGGGCTTCTGCCCGCCACATTACGGCCGTGATCCCATACTTTGGTTGGGCCCGCCAGGACCGTAAAGACAAACCACGCGTTCCCATAGGAGCGAAACTGGTTGCCAAACTGCTCGAATCGGCCGGAGCCACCCGCATCATGACGATGGACCTCCATGCCGACCAGATCCAGGGCTTCTTTGAGAAGCCGGTTGACCACCTTTTCGCCTCGACGATTTTCCTGCCGTATGTCAGGAGCCTCGAACTGGAGAACCTGACCATCGCCTCACCCGATATGGGAGGTTCGAAACGGGCCTATGCCTATTCGAAATTCCTGACGTCCGATGTCGTAATCTGTTACAAGCAGCGCAAAGCCGCCAACAAGATCGAATACATGGAACTCATCGGGGAAGTGAAAGGCCGCAATGTCATCCTGGTGGACGACATGTGCGACACCGGAGGTACACTGGCCAAAGCCGCTGACCTCATGATGGAACGTGGTGCGTTGAGCGTTCGGGCGATTTGCACACACGCGATCCTCTCAGGCGATGCCTATGATAAGATCGAGAAGTCGCAACTGAGCGAACTAATCGTCACCGACTCGATTCCCCTTAAAAAGGAATCCAGCAAGATCAGGGTGGTGAGTTGCGCCGGACTCTTTGCCGAAACGATGCAACGGGTACAGCACAACGAGTCGATCAGTGGGAGTTTTTTGATGTAGTTGGGAAGACCGGAAGACGAAAAGACCGAAAGTCCGGAAGACGGAGAGACTGGAAGTTATAACTAGCGGAAGCTGTTGCGGATTGACCCGATAAGGTCAGGTTGGCAGGTAACCGCGTTAGGGATTGAAGCGGATATCCTTTTGTGACGACAGGAACAAAAGATAGCAGCGGAAAGCCCGGGCCGGAGGCAACGCCCTAAAAATGCCTCGCAGAAGGAAGAACTTTTTTATTAATTATATATTCTTTTAACGATGAAATCGATTACCATCAATGGATCAGAAAGAGAAAGCGTGGGCAAGTCGGCAACGAAGGCCTTACGTAATGCTGGAATGATTCCTTGCGTGCTTTACGGAGGAAATCAGGCAGTACATTTCTCAGCTGAAGAAAAAGCTTTTAAAAACCTGGTTTACACTCCTAATGCGCACACGGTCGTAATCGACCTCGGCAGCAAGAAATTCGAAGCGGTGCTTCAGGACATCCAGTTCCACCCGGTGTCTGACAAAATCCTGCACATCGACTTCTTCCAATTGCACCCTGACAAAGAGGTGACGATGGAAGTACCGGTGAAAATCGTAGGTACGTCACGTGGTGTATTGGCAGGTGGTGTACTCCGCCTTAACCAACGTAAACTGAAAGTGAAGTCGATCCCGGCGAACCTTCCAGATTACGTGGAAGCGGACATCACCGAGCTCGAAATGGGCAACAAACTGTATGTCACCAAACTGCACTCTGACAAATACAAACTGCTCCACCCAGACAACACCGTGGTGGCCCAGGTACGTATCTCGCGTGCGGCCATGAAGGCGGCTCAAGAGGCAGCGAAAGCAGCAAAAGCGCCTGCAAAAGGAAAGAAAAAGTAATTTTTCAACACCTGATAGAAGAGCACCGGTCGATTGGCCGGTGTTTTTTTTATGGGTGAGGCGGGATGACATTTAACAAAATAGGCGGTTTTTCCGTAAAATGGTGTCGTCGGGAATGTGTAGCTTGTGTTAGGGGAGGGGCGGATGCGTCCCTTACGAAACGCGGCGGACATAGCAGTACGGGAAAACCGCATGTTTTGTTAAAAATACTGACTGAAACGAGCACGCTTTTTTAGTTTGTTTTTGGCAGCAGCACTCCCCCACTCCGACTCACTTTTCAAACCCGCTGTCCGCTCCTAGTCCTCGGTCCGGGCGGGGCGTTGCAGGCTGCGGCACTGGCTTCCTTCGGTCGCCGTCCCGCAACCGCGCCGCCAACCGCCCGTCC
>DATGXZ010000299.1:0-3479 GCA_035298445.1 Flavobacterium sp. | reverse complement strand
GTCGCATTCTGGGTGCCCAGTACTTTGGTACCGAAATCCACCATCGCGGTGACCTGGTATTCGTCGGCCGGAAGTACGATGATTTCGCTTCCCGTTGCTTCGTCTTTATAGGAAATCACTTCCTTGACGGTATAGTATTTACGTTCCGCGTCCTGTTCTTCAATACCCACTTTCTCGATGGCTTCCACAAAGAAACGGGACGAGCCGTCCATAATCGGAGGCTCCGACGCATCAAGTTCGATGATCACGTTGTCGATGTCGCAACCCACGAAAGCCGCCAACACGTGTTCGGACGTCTGTATCTTGACGCCCAATTTCTCAAGGTTGGTGCCGCGTTGGGTATTGACAACATAGTTCGCGTCCGCTTCGATTACGGGTTTTCCCTCCAGGTCAACACGAACAAAGGTGTAGCCGTTATTGACCGGTGCGGGTTTGAACGTCATGGTAACATCCTTTCCGGTGTGCAGTCCGACGCCGGTAAGGGAAATTTCACTTTTAATGGTTGTTTGTCTAACCATGGATATGCTTAGGTTTATTCTTCGGATGTTGTGCCGCCTTTCTTCCACTCTTCGAAGTCGGCCATGAATTTGGGGAGGTTTTTGAAATGTACGTAGGATTTGTTGAAATCGGTATAGCCGAGAGCCGGACTGCCCTGCAGCGTTTCATCGTCTTTCACATTGCGCCCGATACCGGATTGCGCCTGGATCCGTACGTTGTTGCCAATCACAAGATGCCCGGCGATGCCCACCTGGCCGCCAATCATGCAGTTACGGCCGATTTTGGTGGAACCCGCAACTCCTGTCTGCGCGGCAATGACGGTGTTCTCCCCTATTTCGACATTGTGTGCAATCTGGATCTGGTTGTCGAGCTTGACGCCCTTGCGAATGATGGTCGAACCCATCGTGGCGCGGTCAATGGTGGTGCCGGCGCCGATATCGACATGATCTTCGATGATGACATTGCCGATTTGCGGTACCTTTTTATAGGAACCATCTTCCGTGGGTGCCCAGCCGAAACCGTCCGCCCCGATGATAGCACCCGAATGGATGCCGCAATGGTTACCGATAATGGTGTCGGAGTAAATCTTGGCACCGGCAAAAATGATGACGTTGTCGCCAATCGTCACATTGTCGCCTATAAAACTGTTGGGATAAATCTTGACGTTATGACCAATTCGCACGTTATGCCCGACATAGCTGAAGCTACCCAGGTAAAAGTGTTCGCCGAAGGTCGCGCTTTCCGACACGACGGCCGGTTGCTCGATGCCTGTTTTATTGTGCTTGACACTGTCGTAGAACTCCAGCAAACGGCTGAAAGCACCCCGCGCGTCTTCCACCTTGATAAGTGTAGTGGTAAGCGCCGATTCCGGCACGAAACTGGTATTGACGATGGTGATGCTGGCGCCGGTCGTGTAAATGTAATTCACGTATTTCGGGTTGGCCAGGAAGGTAAGTGAGCCCTCGGTACCTTCCTCTATCTTGGCGAGTTTGTAGACCTCGGCCTTCGGGTTTCCTACCACTTCCCCTTCGAGGATGCCCGCAATTTGTTCTGCCGTGAATTTCATCCGTGCTTTCTGTTTTGGTCCGTTTCCGCGAAAACGCCCGTTTCGGGTGCCTCCGTTTTAACCTGACAAAAATATAAAAATTGGCGAACCTGCGCTTACTTTTCGACCAGCACTTTCGGGAAGCAGATATAGTACTTGGTCACCGGACGTGTCAGCGCCTTCAGGTTGAGCTGGTCAGATGCCATGATGACATCCTCTACCGTCCGGTTCTTTTTTAGAATTCGGATGGGTTCGGCTTCCTTGCTGTAGGCCTGGTTGCGGATTTTTCCCTTAAAAGCAAAATAGCGCGCTTCCTCCTCCGTAACCTTCATTTTTATGGCATATTCCTTTACCAAACGGTCGAGTACGTCTTTGCTGAATTTAACGTCACTGATTTCCGTACGAGGCAAATCGCGGTTGAGAATCATGAGGCTTATCGTACGCAACACGAAATCGTCGTGCGACTGCCAGTTTTTCAATGCACAGATGATGTCATAGTCGTCAAGTTGCGAAAATAACTGCAGCGTCGCGTCGTCGAAATCATCTACCCCGACACGGTTCTCAAGAAAGAACGCCAGTGGCTTATTGGCGGGCACTTCGACGCCCATACGTACAAGGTCCTTGGCCCGTTTCAGCACTTTTGCGAGCAATAATTCCGCTCCAAGACTGGTTTTGTGCAGGTAGGCTTGCCAGTACATCAGGCGGCGGGCCACCAGGAATTTCTCTACCGAATAGATCCCTTTCTCTTCCACCACCAGGGTGTCATCCTCAACCGCCATCATCTGGATCAGGCGATCGGAGTTGATATTTCCTTCCGCCACGCCGGTATAAAAGCTGTCGCGACGGAGATAATCCATCCGGTCCATATCCAACTGGCTTGAGATCAGTTGCAGCATGAACTTGCGCGGGTACTCGCCTTTGAAGATGCGAATAGCAAGGCTCAATTGGCCGTCAAACTCGGTATTGAGTCGCTCCATAAACAGCAGCGACACCCGTTCATGGCTGACATCCTCAGCAATGGAATGCTCCATGGCATGCGAAAACGGGCCGTGTCCGATGTCGTGCAACAGGATGGCAATCAACAGGGCGCGTTCTTCTTCCTTCGAAATGTCCGTTCCCTTGAACCGCAGCGACTCCACCGCCCGCTGCATGATGTGCATGCAACCTAAGGCATGGTGGAACCGGGTATGATGCGCACCCGGGTAGACCAGATACGACAATCCCATTTGGGAGATACGCCGCAGCCGTTGGAAATACGGATGCTGGATCAGGTCAAATACTAAGGTGTCGGGGATGGTGATGAAGCCGTAAATCGGATCGTTGAGAATCTTCAGCTTATTGATGGGCACGGGTCGTCAAAGTTTTAGGTAAAGATAACCGTTCTTGCCGAATGTTGTATCGCAACAAAAGGGCTTCGTTTTGCTATCTTTGGGTTATGGACTACCGTATGATTGAAACGTCCCGCCTGCGACTACGCCCGTTAACCGGAGCAAAATGGCGGGAAATCCTGTTGGAATGGCCCACGCCGGATGCCCTTTCGTTTCTGGGTGTCGACCCTCTTACATATGAAAAAGACCGACGAAAAGCCGAAGGTGGGTTCGAGAGTTTCAATAAGAAATTGCTGTTGTTCCACCTGATCGATCGAACGACAGATGAAGTGATTGGCTGGTGTGGCTACCATACCTGGTACATCGACCACGGCCGTGCCGAAATCGGTTACGTGATGACGTCAGAGTCGCACCGCAAACGCGGCCTCATGGGGGAAGCGCTGGAGGCCGTTCTGGCGTTTGGATTTTCCGACCTGCAGTTGCACCGGGTGGAAGCGATGACCGCTACCTATAACGATGCGTCCAACCGGCTGTTAGCGAAATTCGGCTTTCGCTTCGAAGGTCTTTTGCGGGAACATTATCTCGTGGGCGACCGGCACGAAGACTCC
>DATGXZ010000298.1:0-2627 GCA_035298445.1 Flavobacterium sp. | reverse complement strand
AATTGAGTTCGACGATATCTTACTTTCCCTTCGTGCATTTGAATAGGTCAGTGAGTAGGCCATGGTAAGGTCAAAAGGAATCTCCGTTTTGAAGAACTCCGCGACCTTGTCTTGGTCATCCTCCGGTTCATCGTCAAACTGGCTTTGCCGCATGTCGCTCAGGTCGGTTGCCTTACCGAACAAATCGTCGTCGCGCCCACCGTTTCGCTGTGATTGATCGTTTGAATCGGTTTCCTTATTGGTCTGGTCGCGGCTTGAGAACGAATAGTTCATGGTAAGGTTCGAACTGGTCATGCGTACCAGGCTTCCCCCCACCGCTGAATTCATCTTATCGATACGGTTACCCGATGCGTCAATGGCATACGGGTCAAGGGTCGTAGCGAAGTTGACGTTCATCTTGTCTTTGAATAACGTTGTTCCACCGCTGATTCGGATAGGAGCCAGGCGCAACGAATCCGCCGAGATATCATAACTCGTCTGGATGTTGAAACTGTTGAGCAGCATCACTTTACGCGGTTCCATCTTCGTTGAATCGCGCTCAGTTACCTTGGCCTCAAAGGTGTTGTTGATGTTAATGCCGACGAAGTTGGAATTCGATTTACCGGGTGCGCCATAAAGTGTTCCGTCAAAACGGCTGTATTCCGTTCGCATGTTGCCCGATGCATCTGTAGCATACGTGTCGTAATACTGGCTGAAACTCGGTTGGTAACTATAACTGATGGTCGGCTTGATAATGTGCCGGATGGCCTGTATCTTCTTTTCCTTCCCAAAGTTAAAGGTCCCGTAGATGGTGGTGCCCACACCGGTTGAAAAACTGTAGGTGCGGTAGGAGTCAAATCCGTTCACTTCGTTGGTAACGACGCGATTCGTACTCGTGTCAAATGCCTTCTCAAAAGTCTTGAACGTCCAGACTTCCGTATAGTTGACCGATAGCGGAACCGAAAAGTACTTGGCAATCTTGAAGTTGGTGCTAAGAGGAATCGAGTGCTTGACACCGGTTAGCGCATCGCGGAACATCTCAGGTTTGAAAAACAACGAATCGGTGGTATTGATACGGTTTTCCCCAATCACATTATACTGGAAGTTGATATTCTTGATGAGCCCCTTCTTTGGTTCGTCTTCCGACGCAAACGGGAAAATACGGTCGACGCTGCCCGTGAAGGTCGGAAGCGTCATCGTAATCGACTGCGTCTGTGTGTTCTGGCTGTGTGTCGCGGTCAGTGCGATGTTCACCTGCGGCGTCGACGTAAAGGTACGGTTGTAGGATACCGACGAAGTCAGGGTATTGTTGAGTCGTGCTCCCGCATTGATCTGGTTGAGAGAGGTTTGGAAGAAGGTGGAACTTCCGAGGTTGACAGAAGCGGAAAAACGCGAATTCGGGTTCGATTTGCCATCCTGCGAGTGCGTCCATTGGATGTTGTAGACTTTGGTGCGGGAATAATCCGGAAAACCCCGTTCGCTGTTCACCTGGTTTTCATACCGAAGGTTCAGGTTACCGCGGAAGCGATACCGCCAGGCATAGTTCGTCTCGGCCCGCAGCGCATAACTGCCATTGGTGTAGTAATCGACCAACGTCGTAAGGTCGTAATGATCACTCAGGGCAAAGTAATAGCCGCCGTTTTGGAGGAAATACCCGCGTTGTTGGGTGTCACCCGGCGTCGGGATGATAATACCGGATTGCGCTTTGTTGGTGACGGGGAAAAACGCAAACGGCACGCCGATCGGAGTAGGGACGCCGTAAATGTACATATTGGTCGGACCAACGACCACTTTTCCCTTTGGCACCATCTTAGCACGTGTGGCCTGGAACCAATATTCGGGGTCATCCGGGTTATCGGACGTCGTGAAACGCGCACGGTCCATGAAATAAAGCGAATCATTCTCCCGTTTGGTACGATAGGCGAGGATCATCACGTCCGATTGCTTCGTCTGTGAATTCCAAATAATCGCTTTTTTGGTCTTGGTATTAAATTTGATGGAGTCGGGCTCGATGACATTACCGCCCTGCTTGAAATACGGACGTTGGGTCAGTTTGCCCGTTGAATCCTTGATCCGCCCGGCATATACCTCGTTCTTTTCATAGTCCATGACGATGATCCCCGCCTTGAGTTCCATGTCAAGGTAATAGAGTTCCGCCTTGTCATATAACGTAAGGAGCTTCTTTTTTTGGTTCATCCGCTCATACCCGACGGCTTTCCGCTTGGCGATGCCTTCCAGGAAAACCTGGCTCGTATCCTTGGGCTTCAGCGTGACTTTCGTCGAGTCAGGAGCGAGGGGCGAGGTGGGGTTCTGGGCATATGATTTTGTCAGACAAAGTGTTAAGAACGTTGCTGATAAAACGATATGAAATAAGTTTGTCCGCAAAGGTTTTAATGCTACTTTTGTACAGATGAGGCCCGCTCCGGGAGGTGTCAAAACTACGTATTTTTCACCAAAATAAGCACATTTCACTATCAAAGGAGTCGGATTTTATTAAAATTAACTTTTAGCTGACGACATGGCTTCGGCATACAGAAACAACGCATTTTTAGTGTTCTTTGCATTCGTTTTCCCGACGCTTCTTTTCGGGCAGAACGGGAAGTTCAAGGTCACATTGGACGCCGGACACGGCGGAAAGGACTGGGGAG
>DATGXZ010000297.1:0-7395 GCA_035298445.1 Flavobacterium sp. | reverse complement strand
TATCGTAATCGGCACGCACCAACTCGTGGGGAAAGGCGTAAAGTTCCGGGATCTTGGCCTGCTGGTCATTGACGAAGAGCAGAAGTTCGGCGTGAATGTAAAAGACAAGCTGAAGACCATTTCGACCACCGTCGATACATTGACACTTACGGCGACACCGATTCCGAGAACCCTTCAGTTCTCGCTGATGGCAGCGCGCGACCTGTCGGTTATTACGACGCCGCCGCCGAATCGTTTCCCTATTGAGACCAATGTCATTGGGTTTAATGAAGAAACCATCCGTGATGCCATTTCCTATGAAATACAGCGGAACGGCCAGGTATTTTTCATCAACAACCGGATTGAGAATATTCGGGAGGTGGCTGGGATGATCCAGCGACTGGTGCCGGGTGCGCGCATTGGCATTGGTCACGGACAAATGGACGGCAAAAAACTGGAAGAGTTGATGCTGGCCTTCATGAACGGTGAGTTTGATGTTTTAGTAGCGACGAGTATTATCGAGAGCGGGTTGGACGTACCGAATGCCAATACGATTTTCATTAACAACGCCCAACATTTTGGTTTGTCGGACCTTCACCAGATGCGGGGGCGCGTGGGGCGCAGCAATAAGAAAGCGTTCTGTTATTTCATTTGTCCACCTTACAGCGCCATGACTGAAGACGCCCGGAAGCGCATCCATGCGTTGGAGCAGTTCAGTGAATTGGGCAGCGGGTTTAACATCGCGATGAAAGACCTTGAGATACGCGGGGCCGGTGACCTCTTGGGTGGGGAACAAAGCGGTTTCATCAATGAAATCGGCTTTGAAACCTACCAGAAAATCATGAATGAGGCGATTGAAGAATTAAAGGAAAACGAGTTCCGTGACCTCTATGCCGATGAAGAGAAAGATACCGACCGGACCTATGTGAAAGACATACAGATCGATTCTGATTTCGAGCTGTTGTTCCCCGATGACTATATCAATAGCATTACCGAGCGGCTGGCCCTGTATAACGAATTGAGCGAGATCAAAGACGAAAAAACCCTTTTGGAGTATGAAGGGCGCCTGACCGACCGCTTCGGTGCGCTGCCAAAACCCGCGAAGGCATTGATGACGAGCATACGCTTAAAATGGGTAGCGGTGCTACTGGGCATTGAAAAACTGGTGCTCAAACAGGATAAGATGATCTGTTATTTCGTTTCTGACCAGCAGTCAGATTACTACACCTCGTCGCAGTTCCACAACGTGTTGAAATTCGTGCAGACCCACGGGAATGTGTGCCGTATGAAAGAAAAACAAACGCCGAACGGGTTGCGACTGCTGTTGACGTTTGACAACGTTAAATCGGTGAAGAAAGCGTTGGAGTTATTGGAGTTGATATAAAAACCTTTTCCAACAGCGGCTATTTTTGTTAACTTTTGGAATGTTAGTCATAGGCCTGATACAGTAACCGAGCTTTATCAAGGCGGGTGTAAATCTCGTCTCGCATGATGTCTTCAACCTCAAATAGGGCGATTTCCTTACGGTTTTTGTTATAAAAAAGGAGGTCATAGTCATGCGCTTTTTTGAAACCAAGAAAACGCTTGCTGTCCAACAAAAGCAAATAGAATTTTTCAAAGTTGACGAGGTTTATGTTGACACCCAACTGTTCTTTCAGGTAAAACTCTTTATCCGCAGGTGTACCGTACTTAATTAAACCTCTTTCCATTACCAATCGAAACCCCGCATTCTTCAAGTTCGTCTCGTAAGGCACTCCCTTGTCATTCTTGATATACTTTCGATACATTTTATCGACGTCCCGGAATGTGTAGCGGGTTGCGGCAAGTTCCATTAAGTGAATCGGGTGGTCATCGGGAATCATCCCTGTTCCAGACTCCACAGGGTTCAGGTGGATGACTTTCAACCCTTGTTCCGCCACGTCGTCCTCCGATGCGCACGACAGTGAAAGAAGTACGACAGTCCAGACCGACAAAAAGCTATGTAACTTCATAGTAATCAAATTAGAACAGTGCGAGATTGATTAACCCGAAGCTACAAAAAAAATAACGCCACACAAAGGGGCGCTATTTTTTAAGGTGTGATTTTTCAGCGGTTTACAAACTCTTCATATCCTTAATCACCTTAAACGCTACGTCTACATCGTCTTCACTGACAAGAATCGTGAACTCGTATGAGGTAGATACGACTTCGTTGATAATAATACCTTCCCAGGCGAGACGTTGGAACAGGAAGTAGTAGACCCCCGGTGTTGACACATTGTCTTTCGGCAGTTTGATGGTGATGGAAGCCAGGTTCTCGAACTTATGGATGAGTTTCTCGTTCCCGAAATGCTTGTCGACCAAATGGGCGACACTTTCACTGACGATGACGTTGGTTTCGCTGACGCCACGGGACGAGGTGTAGAAGATATCAGAGTATTTGCCAATTTCAGCGATCATTTGCGCCTGGCTGTCAAGGATGGTCTCGGAAATGGCGAAGGTGTAATCGATGAGCGATGACCGGACGGTGATTTCGCCCAGGCTCTTGAGCACCTTGACAATTTTGTGGTTCAGCCGAAAATCAAGGTCCTCCGACAGCCGTTTCAGTGCCATGACGATGGCACCTTGCTTGACGTCCTTTCCCAATTCTTGTTGGAGGTCGGGCAGCATGTTGCGCGAAAGTGACGTTAAATTGATAATGCCCTGCGACAACGCACTGAGCAGGAATGGCTTGGTCTTGATGTAGTTTTCTACAACGGCGGAGATTGTTTTCATGAGTAGTTGTGTGTCTGTGGTCGCAAACATACAATTAAAAAACAAAATGTTACAAATGTAACATGGTAATTATCATTGTTAAATTCCCACTTTTTACGTAATCGTGTCTAAAAGTGAAAGAAAGCGTCGGGTAGATGCTCGATTTCCGGGTGAGGGCCTCTTACCACTACCGCGATGATGTCAAAACGCACCTCTGCTTCGAGTCCGCGCGCCGAGATGAACGCATCGATCGCCTCCACCAGCAATCGGATTTTTCGGGGTTTCACGAATTCCTGCGGTAACCCAAATTCGTCCGTAGAGCGCGTTTTGACCTCTACGACCGCCAGGACGTTGTCCTTTTGGGCAATGATGTCTACTTCGGCTTTGCCAGATACCCAGTTCCGCTCGAGGATCTCGTAGCCGTTCCGCGTAAGGAAGGCCGCCGCTTCCTCTTCTCCTAACTTTCCTAGTTCATTGTGTGATGCCATTACCAGAGTGCCTGTGGGCTTTCATTCAATGGCGGTAAGATCGGACGTATTTAGGGAAAGTCGGATACGGTTTTCCCGTATATCTTTCCCAAAGGGGACAAGGGTTCCCGCCGCCTTAGACCTCAAAGGTTTTGAAAACCTTTGAGGTCTAAAGGTAGTGCTGCGGTGGTTTCAGGAGGTACGGGAAAACCGCATCTTTTGTTAAAAATGCTTACTGAAAAATGACGCTGGCGCCGTCTGCCCGCACGTCCATCTCAATCTGCTTTCCGAAAATAAGCGCCCGGTTGTCACGGATATGTCCGGCCGGAAAGTTATAGATGACCGGAAAATCGTAGTCTTTGAATATATCCTGTATAATCTGCAAGGCATCCTTACCCCAAGGCACCTGGTTGTCGTTCATCTCGGTCATGCCGCCTACAATTACGCCTTTCACATGCTGAAACCAGCCGTTGCGCTTGAGGTTCATCATCATCCGGTCGATGTGGTAGAGGTATTCGTCCACATCTTCAATGAACAATATCTTGTCGCGGCAATCCACCTGTGACGCTGAACCCAAAATACTGTACAATACGGAGAGGTTCCCGCCGACGAGTTCGCCTGAGACTTTCCCCAACTTATTATAGGGATGGGACGGGACGTTGTATTGCAGCGTCTCCCCAAACAACGCCTTACGCAGGGTCTCGATGGCAGCCGGAGTGGCCGTCTTGGCATTAAACGCCATGATACCGTGCACGGTTTCGATACCCATGTTGTTCAGGTGGCTATGGAGAACCGTCATATCACTGAAGCCTATTACCCACTTCGGTTTCTGGCGGAATCGCGTGAAATCGATCGCGTCTATGAACCGCACGGTGCCGTAACCGCCTTTCGCCGCCCATACCGCCTTGACAGACGGATCATCGATCATCTTCTGGAAATCGGCTGCACGAAGCGAATCGGGACCGGCGAGTTGGTGTTCCTCAGCACCAATGCTGGCGCCGACCACAACATGCAATCCCCACTTTTCGAGAAGGGAAATCGCCGGCCGCAACGATTCCAGTTCAATTTTTCGCGCCGTAGCCACCAGGGCTACCGTATCGCCTTTCTGCAAAAACTCAGGTGTGGTCATGTGTCGCTGGGAATAGGAGGATGTAGGGCTTCCCGCTGTCATGATCAGCACAATAAAACAACGCCAAGACAGCAGTATCCGCATATGGCAAAGATAACAACTCCTGTCGCAAATACTGCGTCAATGGACGGCTAACGGACAATCGCAGCCTCGCGCTTCACCTTGCCGGACGACTTCCCACTCCTGGCCAATGAAAGGTTCCCCTTCCGTACGCCCTCCGTCCTAGTCCGACAAAGCCAGGAAATTAGCCTAAGTGCGGCACATTCGCTATTTTTGCGCTCAATTTCCACTGTTATGACGAAACTTCCGAAACGCTATACCATCACGGCGGCACTGCCGTATACCAATGGCCCTATCCACATCGGTCATTTGGCGGGTGTGTATGTGCCATCCGATATCTATGCTCGCTACCTGCGCGCGCAAAACCGCGACGTGGCTTTCATCTGCGGAAGCGATGAGCACGGAGTGGCCATTTCGATGAAAGCGAAGAAAGAAGGCATCACACCCCAACAGGTAATCGATAAGTATGACGCCATCATCCGGCAGTCGTTTGCAGATTTCGGCATATCCTTCGATAATTACTCGCGCACATCGGCAAAAATCCATCACGACACAGCCTCCGAGTTCTTTCGAAAACTCTACGAAGACGGAAAATTCATCGAGGAAACGACCGAACAACTGTATGATGAGAAAGCACAACAGTTCCTGGCCGACCGCTTCGTAACCGGAACCTGTCCGAAATGCAGTAACCCCGAAGCCTACGGTGACCAATGCGAGCGCTGCGGCTCTTCATTGAACGCCACCGACCTTATCAACCCGAAGTCGACCCTGAGTGGTGAAACGCCGGTCTTGCGTACGACCAAACACTGGTTTTTACCGCTCGACCAATACGACGCTTTTTTACGGGAATGGATCCTGAAGGGGCATGCAAAAGACTGGAAACCGAACGTATATGGCCAGGTGAAGTCGTGGTTGGAAGACGGTTTGAAACCGCGCGCCGTGACCCGCGACCTCGACTGGGGAATCCCGGTTCCGGTGGAAGGGGCTGAGGGAAAGGTGTTGTATGTATGGTTCGACGCGCCTATCGGCTACATCTCGTCCACAAAAGAGTGGGCGGCTCGCGTCGGCAAGGATTGGGAGCCATATTGGAAAGACGCGGATACGAAACTCGTCCACTTCATTGGGAAAGACAATATTGTGTTCCACTGCGTTATTTTCCCGGCCATGCTCAAGGCGGAAGGGAGCTACATCCTGCCCGATAACGTGCCGGCGAACGAGTTCCTGAACCTGGAAGGAAATAAGCTGTCTACCTCGAAAAACTGGGCGGTATGGCTGAACGAATACCTCGAGGACTTCCCCGGCAAACAGGATGCATTGCGATATGCCCTGACCGCTAACGCCCCTGAAACAAGAGACAACGACTTCACCTGGAAGGATTTTCAGGCGAGGAACAACAACGAACTGGTCGCCATTTTGGGCAACTTCATCAATCGTGTGGTCGTACTCACGCACAAGTATTATGAGGGCATCGTGCCTGAACCGGGTGCGTTTTCGGAGGTAGATGAGCAGGTGCTGACCGAAATGCGTGCCTATCCGGAAGTCATTGCCAGCTCTATTGAGCGCTACCGTTTCCGGGAAGCGTTGGGCGAGATGATGAACGTGGCCCGACTGGGGAACAAATACCTCGCGGACGAAGAGCCATGGAAAATCGTGAAGGACAATCCCGAGCGCGTCAAAACCCAATTGTTCGTGGCCTTGCAGATTGCGACTGCCTTGGCGGTTGTTGCCGAACCTTTCCTTCCTTTCACCGCTGCCCGTTTACGTCAGATGCTGGGCATGCACCCTTCTCCGGAAGGCGTTAATGATTGGGACGAAGTGGCCAAACCGCAACATATACTCGCACCCGGCACACAATTGGGCGCTTCCGAACTGCTCTTTACGAAAATCGAAGACGCCGACATCCAGCAACAAATTGACAAATTAGAGGCAACAAAAAACGCCAATAAAGCTGAAAACACCACCGTGGAACCACAGAAAGACTCTATTCAATACGACGACTTCGCGAAAATGGACATCCGTACAGGCACCATCCTGGAAGCCGAAAAAATGCCAAAAGCGAACAAATTGCTGGTGCTGAAAGTAGACACCGGAATTGACGTACGTACTATCGTGTCGGGTATCGCTGAGCATTTTTCTCCAGAGGAAGTGGTAGGAAAACGGGTAACCGTATTGGTCAACCTCGCACCACGCGCCCTCCGGGGAGTGGAAAGCCAGGGGATGATCCTCATGACTCAGGATGCCGAAGGAAAATTAGTGTTCGTTAATCCCGATCGCGACGGGGTGGCCAATGGCGCGACCATCAATTAATCATGGATATCAAAGTCATTGCCTTCGACGCCGACGATACCCTGTTCGTCAACGAGCCCTATTTCGAGGAAACGGAACGTAAGTTCTGTGGCCTGATGGAGGATTACTTGTCACACCAAGGGCTCTCCCAAGAGTTATTTAAGGTCGAAATCGACAACCTCCCCCTTTACGGCTATGGCATCAAAGGATACATCCTTTCCATGATTGAAGCGGCGCTGAAGATCTCGAACAACACCGTCCGGGTCGAAGCCGTCGGGAAAATTCTCGAATATGGGAAGGAACTATTGGATAAACCCATCGAACTACTGGACGGCGTCGAAGCTACCTTACAGGCTTTACACGGTCGGTTCCGATTGGTAGTTGCTACAAAGGGCGATCTGCTTGACCAAAGACGTAAGCTGCATAAATCCGGCCTAGGCAAGTATTTTCACCACATCGAGGTCATGTCAGACAAAAAAGAAAAAGATTACCTTGACCTTTTGAAACGCCTGGACATCACTCCGTCTGAGTTTTTTATGATTGGAAACTCGTTGAAATCGGATGTGCTGCCCGTACTCGCGATCGGTGGTCATGCCGCCCATATACCGTTTCACACGACATGGGCGCACGAGCGCATCGACCACGAGGTGGTGCACGAACGGTTCCGGTCGTTTTCGACGATTTCGGAGGTCGTTCCACTTTTTTCCTGATACCGTACGGGGCGGATTATTTCGTATCTTT
>DATGXZ010000296.1:0-3083 GCA_035298445.1 Flavobacterium sp. | reverse complement strand
CAGTGGTCTAACGTGGAATCCGGATAACCGCCTTTATCATGCGCTTGAGAAAATCGTGCGCACACCCGAAGTCCGAATCGAGACGGAAATTGAAACAGGTGTGAGTCCACGACAACTGCGTCGGCTGTTTGACACGCACGTCGGCGCCAGTGCCAAAACGTTCGCCAACGTCGTGCGTTTCCAACATTACATCAGGGAAGCCTCCATGCAGAAGGCATCCGCGACTGCTCCCCATTTCGTTGATTACGGGTATTACGACCAGGCCCACTTTACACGGGAGTTCAAACGTTTTTACGGACGCACACCTTCTGCCCTGCGCTGAGCGAATTGTCCGATTTTTACAAGACTCGTACCCGGCCCGTAACGTACTTTTGGGGTATTCAAAGCCTACGGAATATGAAAATGCTTTACCTGATCGCAGGATTACTTTGCCTCCACCCTGCCTGGTCACAAACCGAATCAACCATCGAAAAAAGACATCCTATGAAACTAAACGCTGGTATCATCACCGAACGACTTGCCGAAACCAAACAGTTTTACACCCACTACCTGGGCTTCGGTGTCACTTTTGAAAACGAGTTTTACCTGCTGCTCCACACGCCCGATCATACGGCAGAAATCAGTTTTCTGTTGCCGCATCATCCGAGCCAGCAACCTCTTTTTCATCCGCCTTTTACGGGAAAAGGTGTTTACCTGACCATTGAAGTGCCCGATGTGGATGCGCTGTATACGGAACTCATCGCTAAAAACCTTCCGATCTCCATTGAGTTGCGCGACGAACCCTGGGGCGACCGCCATTTTGCGGTGACCGACCCCAACGGGATTGGCATTGATTTCATCAGATACAGTGAACCGTCCAAACCCTGATGCCGACTAAAGCGGATCGAAACTGATGGCGCAACCGCCACCGGCTGCCAATACCAGGCTCAGCTTCGATTTGGCCGTTACTTCCACGGTGCGGATGCGATAAGCCTTCGGATTGCGGTCCCAGTGGGCGTCAGGCGAGTCTTCGTAAATCGTGGCGCGGTACTTCTTCCCTTTTGGTAGGAAGTCGAGTGTAACGTTCGTCTTCCGGGCATTCTCATCGGTGATGGCGCCCAGGAACCAGCGCTCGCCTCCTTTTTCCTTCCGTACCACGGTCAGGTAATCACCGGGCTCTGCCTCCAACCAACGGGTTTCGTCCCAATCAAGGGCGACCTCGCGGATGAACCGGAAAGCATCCGGATAGCGTTCGTAGTTCTCGGGCAAATCGGCTGCCATCTGCAAAGGCGAGTACATCGTGACATATAGTGCCAATTGCTTCGCCAGGGTCGTGTGAACCGCTTCCGTCTTTTTCGGATCGTACATACTCATCTTGATTTCGAAGATGCCCGGTGTATAATCCATCGGACCCCCTAATAACCGCGTAAACGGCAGGAGGGTTTCATGCATCGGCGGATTGCCGACCGACCAGGCATTGAACTCATTGCCCCGCGCCGCTTCTGCCGCAATATAATTCGGCCAGGTACGCTGAAGTCCTGTCGGACGGACAGACTCGTGTGAATCGACCAACACCTTGTATTCAGCGGCACGCTGGGCTACCCAGGCAAAGTGGTTGACCATCGCCTGCCCGTCGTGGAATTCACCCCGTGGGATGATCCTTCCGACATAACCGGTTTTTACTGCGGGATAACCATATTCCTTCATCACCGCATACGCCCTGTCAAAACGGCGCTCGTAATTGGCGACCGAACCCGACGTTTCATGGTGCATGATCATCTTGACGCCTTTTGCTTTGGCGTAGGCACTGACTTCCTTGATGTCGAAATCGGGATACGGTGTTACGAAGTCGAACACCTCTTCCTTCCAGTTGCCGAACCAGTCTTCCCAGCCGATATCCCAGCCTTCTACCAATACGCCATCAAATCCGTACTTAGCCGCAAAGTCGATATAGCGCTTTGTATTTGCGGTGGTGGCGCCATGACGTCCGGTTGGGATCGGCGCCTGTGACGAGGCATTCTGTGCGTTTTGAGAACCTGCATAATCCCACGTCGACTTGCCCACGTGCATTTCCCACCAAACGCCTACGAACTTCATTGGTTTGATCCAGGAAGTATCGTCGATTTTGGACGGTTCGTTCAGGTTCAGCACCATCTTCGACCCGACGATATCACGTGCGTCGTCCGACACCATAATTGTGCGCCACGGTGTGACCGCCGGTGCAATCAGGTAAGCGGCATCACCGGCCGCACTCGGTGCAAATTGCGTTGAAAGCGCATGCCGTGCCGGATCGACCCGCAGGTGCATGACCGGGTAATTGATGCAGGCGGCCTCGAAGATATTCAGATAGAGCGCCTCCTTTGTTTTCATCATCAAAGGTGCCTGTACGACATAGCGTCCGGCAATCGATTTCAGTCCGATTCCGTTGTTTAGGTTGAGTTTGTCGTTATCGACTTCGGAAAGAAGGGTTTCGTTGTAGACATATTCCTGGCTGTCGAAGTCGCCGGGAATCCAGAAGGTTTTCGGATTGTCGGCCAGGTTGAACTCAGTAGCTTCGCCGGCCGTGATGAAATGGTTCAGGTTGGCCTGCTTCGGAAATTCGTAGCGGAAGGCCACTCCGTCATCAAACACGCGGAATACAATTACCAGATGGAGGTCGGCCTGCTGCACCAACGCCACCCGCAGTTCCTTGTGGTGGTCACGGATGGATGCCTGTTCGCCCAGTACGGGTTTCCAACTTTCATCAAACTCAGACGTGTTGGTCGATTCGATACGGAAGCCTTTGGTGAGGTCGCCTCCTTTGAATCCTGAAACCGGATCGCCTCCCTCCTTCAGGCGGATGCCCAAATGGCTGTCGTTGACCACCGCCCGGCCTTTAAATGTTACGGAATAGAGCGGCGCCCCTTCTGCGTTGAGATGGAAATCGAGTGTGATCTCACCTGATGGCGATGTCAATTTTTGGGCATACAGCGAGCCCGCTACGAGCATCGCGAAGAAAAAGGCATATTGTTTCATAGTCGACTTTTTTAACAAAAGATACCTCCGCATGAACGGAGGTATCCAAACAAAACATGAAAAGTAAAACTAACGCGCTTATTTTGCAA
>DATGXZ010000295.1:0-3405 GCA_035298445.1 Flavobacterium sp. | reverse complement strand
ATTCCCTACCCTCCGTCCGTCACGTTGCCCGCCTGTTGTTGGGAACGATGTTGGTTTTTGCCGGACTCACCCACCTGACGGTCGCACGCACCGAATTCCGCGCGCAGGTGCCTGATTGGGTTCCAATGTCAGTCGATGCGGTGGTGCTTTGGTCAGGTGTGGCGGAAATCGCGATCGGGATCGGACTCGTATTCCTTGCGAACCACCGACGGTTTATGGGCGTGGTGGCGGCGTTGTTTTTCGTGGCTATTTTTCCGGGAAACCTGCACCAGTACCAGGCGGGTATTTCGGCTTTCGGACTTAATACGGACGGACTACGGTTGATGCGTCTCTTTTTCCAGCCGATCCTGGTGCTGTGGCCGCTTTGGGCGACGGGTATCTGGCCGAAAGTGAAGAATCAGTAGTTCGCCAGAATGTGGCGCATCTCTTCCTGGATGCGGAAGGCCTCTTCGCGGGCCCGTTCGGCGAAATCGGCTTCTTTTGATGCGTAGATAATGGCGCGGGAGGAATTCACCAATAAGCCGACGTTATCGGTCATACCATATTTACAGACTTCCGATAGGCTTCCGCCCTGGGCGCCGACGCCCGGTACTAAGAGGAAACTCTCCGGAACGATCTCACGTACTTCTTTCAGGTATTCGGCTTTGGTTGCCCCCACGACATACATCAGGTTTTCGCTGTTTTTCCACGAACGGGAAGTTGCCAGCACTTTTTTATAGAGCTCAACGCGACCAGCCATAACCGTTTGGAAATCGAAGGCTCCTTCGTTAGAGGTCAGTGCCAGCAGGATGGTGTGTTTGTCGGGAAATTCCAGGAATGGTTCGACAGAATCTTTTCCCATGTAGGGCGCTACGGTGATACTGTCGAATGCCAGGTCTTCAAAGAATGCCTTGGCATACATCGCCGAGGTATTGCCGATATCACCCCGTTTGGCATCGGCAATGGTAAAGATTTCGGGATGCTGGGTATTGAGATAGTCAATGGTCTTTTTGAGCGACTGCCAGCCCTTGAGTCCGTGTGCCTCATAAAAAGCCACATTCGGCTTATACGCCACCGCCAGGTAATGCGTTGCGTCGATAATCGCTTTATTGAATTCGAAAATCGGATCGTCGCTACCCTGCAACACCTTCGGCAACTTCGCCAGATCCGGGTCGAGCCCGATACACAGGAACGATTTCTTGATGCGGATTTGCTGGATGAGTTGTTGGGTGGTCATGGGAATTAGCGAATGAGTGAATTAGCGAATGGTAGGATATTCTAGCGATGAAACAAGTCGTGCGAATTAGATTAGCGAATGAGTTAATTAGCGAATTAGTGAATTGTACAAATATTCTGACGATGGGACAAGGAGTGTAACCGGAACTTATTTTTGATTATCGAATGTGGGAATTAGCGGCACTTGGCGATTAGCCGACTGGCGAAGAAATTAACGATTGCTGTTGGCGTTGAGTCGATGACAGCTTCTCCAAGCGCAGATCTCTCATTTTCTAATTATCTCATTTTCTAATTACCTCATTCTCCATTCGCTAATTCGCTAATTAATTCATTCGCTAATCAATACACCTCACTCGCCTCCTTCAATTTCTCTGTATTATTCACCAATTGTAATTCGTCGACGATACGTTGTATACTGCCGTTCATGACGCTGTCAAGGTCGTAGAGCGTGAGACCGATGCGGTGATCGGTGACGCGACCCTGTGGGTAGTTGTAGGTACGGATCTTGGCCGAACGGTCACCTGAGCTTACCTGCGACGAGCGGCGTTTGGCGTCTTCCTCCTGTTTCTTGGCGAGTTCCATTTCGTAGAGACGCGAGCGGAGTACGGTCAGCGCCTTGTCTTTGTTTTTGTGCTGCGACTTCTCATCCTGGCACTGCGCGACGAGTCCGGTTGGGATGTGCGTCAAGCGTACGGCCGATTTAGTCGTGTTCACGGATTGGCCGCCCGGCCCTGAGGAACAGAACAGGTCGATACGCACGTCGTTCATGTCGATCTGCACGTCAAACTCCTCGGCTTCCGGCAGCACCATCACCGTCGCGGCGGAGGTGTGGATACGCCCCTGGGTTTCGGTTTGCGGTACGCGCTGTACGCGGTGCACACCGGCTTCGAATTTGAGGGTACCGTAGACGTCTTCGCCGGTGACTTCAAAGATGATTTCCTTGAAACCGCCTGACGTACCTTCGTTCAGGTCGACGATAGACGTGCGCCATCCACGGTTTTCGCAGAATTTGGTGTACATACGGTAAAGGTCACCTGCAAAGATCGAGGCTTCGTCACCGCCCGTGCCCGCCCGGATTTCCATCATGACGTTTTTGGCGTCTTCCGGATCTTTCGGGATGAGCATGAACTTGATTTCGTCTTCCAGTTTCGGCAGCCGTTCGCGCGCCTCTTCTAGTTGCATCTGCGCCATTTCCACCATTTCGGCATCGGAACCGTCGGCGATGATTTCGTTGGCCTCTTCGATGTTACCCAGCAGGTTGGCGTATTCCTCGCGCTTCTCGTTGAGCGCTTTCAGGTCTTTGTATTCTTTATTAAGTGCCACATACCGCTTCTGGTCGGCGATGACGTCCGGTTGGATAATCAGATCGGACACCTCGTCGAAGCGTTGTTTCACATATTGCAATCGGTCAAGCATATTCCCGTTCGTTTGAGGGTGCAAAGATACGGAAAGAAATAGGGAATTCTGCGTTCATTGGTTTGCTTCGGGCTTCGCCCTCGCAAAGACGAAGTTGCTATTTGCAACAAACGTCTCGCGCGAGGGATGGCAGCGGCAGCCCCTGACGGCACGGCCGGCGTTTTGCCCGGCGGCGGGGGCGACCGCAGGAAGCCACGGGCGGCGGATGCAAAACACGGGTCGTGCCGAAGGGCTATAGCGGACAGCCCGACCCGCAGGGACGCGCCCATAAAAATATCTTAAACACACCCCTCCTACCCTCGTTTTCCGTACATTTGGCGAAAATTTCCGACTTGAGAAACCGCGTTTTTTTGGTACTGCTTGCCTGCCTGGCCGCCTGGTCGGTCGCTGCCCAGAAAGGTAAGCCGATTGTGGTGGAACAGGCCGATCATTTTGACATTGACGAGGTGAATATGCCCGGTGCGGCGCTGCTGACCGGCCATGTGCGCGTGAGCCACGAGGGAGCCGTGATGACCTGTAACAAAGCCTATTTCTTTAAGAACGAGAATTACCTTAAGGCGTTCGGTGAGGTGCAACTGGTGCAGGGCGACACGCTGTATTTGAACAGTGAGTACGCCGAATACAACGGCAACGTGAAAATGGCGTTTGCAACCGGTCATCCGGTGATGCGCTCGCCGGATATGACCCTTCGGACCGATACGATCCATTTCGACCGGAACAAGCAGGAGGCGTATTACAACTCCCCGGGCACGATCGTCAACAAAGAGAATACAC
>DATGXZ010000294.1:0-3749 GCA_035298445.1 Flavobacterium sp. | reverse complement strand
CGGAGTATCCTCAAATATAACGAATTCCCCCGAACCTCAATCGGCTTTCAACGCGTTCCAGATTGGATCGGAGGGCAACGGTGCTACCAGCGTGATGGGTTCTTTCGACACCGGATGTGTAAAGGCAATCCGGCGGGCGTGGAGGTGAATACCGCCATCGGGATTGCTGCGGTCGGCGCCGTATTTCAGGTCGCCTTTGATCGGGCAGCCGATGGCGGCGAGTTGTGCCCGGATTTGGTGGTGACGGCCCGTGTGCAGCTCAATCTCCAACACAGTGTAATGTTCGAGGAGGTGCAGGGTACGGTAATCGAGCAAGGCCTTTTTGCTTTCCGGAACCTCTTTAGTATGGGCTTTCGCGGTGTTGCTTTTCGTATTACGGGTCAGGTAATGTGTCAACGACCCGTCGGGTGGGGTAGGGCGGTTTTTGACTGCGGCCCAGTAGGTTTTCGAAAGTTCCCGTTTCTGGAACAGCGCATTCAGTCGCTCCAACGCTTTGGATGTACGCGCAAACACCACAATGCCCGTGGTAGGGCGGTCAAGGCGGTGCACCACGCCCAAAAATACCTCGCCGGGCTTCTGGTATTTCTCTTTGATATAAGTTTTTACCACGTCGCTCAGGGGCGTATCACCTGTTTTGTCGCCCTGCACAATGTCTCCCGCCCGTTTGTTGATGACAATCAGGTGGTTATCTTCATATAAAACCTGGAGGTTGTGGCTATCTGACCGTAGTTTCATGCGTTAGGGGTAGAAGCGGCAGCCCCCGACGATAGGAGGGGCTATAGCGGATGACCCGACCCGAGGCCGATGGAGGTTGAAGTGAGAGGAGACGCAGTGCCGAGGGGAACGCCCAAACCATTCCATGCAAAAATAATCAGTATTGTTCCTTTTCGTTCGGGAAGTCACTGCTTTTCACGTCGGCGACGTATTGCCCGATGGCGCCGGTCATTTGGTCGTAGAGGTTGAGGTAGCGACGGAGGAAGCGCGGACTGAACTCGTTGTTCATCCCCAGCATGTCGTGGATGACCAATACCTGGCCGTCGACGTGCCCGCCTGCCCCGATTCCAATGACCGGAATCGTGATTTCTTTTGCCACTTTCGCGGCCAACTGAGCCGGTATTTTCTCAAGTACGAGCGCGAAGCATCCGAGTTTTTCGAGCGTTTTCGCGTCTTCCAGAAGTTTTTCGGCTTCTGCCTCTTCTTTCGCCCGGACGGTGTACGTACCGAATTTATAGATCGATTGAGGGGTGAGTCCTAGGTGGCCCATAACGGGAATGCCGGCGTTGAGTATGCGTTTGATGGATTCTTTGATTTCAGTCCCGCCCTCGAGTTTAACCGCGTGTCCGCCGCTCTCTTTCATAATCCGTATGGCGGATCGAAGTGCCTCTTTCGGATCGGATTGGTAGCTGCCGAACGGCAGGTCGACGACCACCAGGGCGCGTTGTGCGGCGCGTACGACGGCCGAGGCGTGGTAGATCATCTGGTCGAGCGTGATGGGCAGCGTTGTTTCATGTCCGGCCATGACATTCGAAGCAGAATCCCCTACGAGGATCACATCGACACCGGCCGTATCGACGATGCGGGCCATGGTGAAATCATAGGCCGTGAGCATCGAAATTTTCTCGCCGTTGTGTTTCATTTCAATCAGCGAGCGGGTCGTGACGCGTTTGTAATCTTTTTTGGCAACCGACATACGTTCTGTTTTTCGAGAGGTAAAAGTACGGAATGTTTTGTGGATGGTAACGCCGCGCGCGATTTTGTGACGTATAGCCAAACATCTCCCATGAAAGCGATTTTTACCTGCATGGCACTGGCCATGGTAGCACTGGCATCGGCCCAGGAGCAGGAAGTGAAACAGGCCGTAACGGATTTCTTCGTCGCGTTCCATGCCAAAGATACGGTGGCAATGCGGCGCGCTTTCCACAAAGAACTCGCATTACAATCCATCTCTGAAACGTCGAAAGGCCCTGTGGTGACCACCGAGACGGCGAAAGAAATGCTGGCAGCCATAGCCGGCATTCCGGAAGGCGTGGTGTTCGAAGAGCGGCTATTGGCATGGAAGATCGACATCGATGGCAGCCTGGCACACGCCTGGGTCACCTACGACTTTTACGTCAATGGAAAACGGAGCCACGGGGGCGTCGACGCGTTCACGCTGGTAAAGGAAGGGACGTCGGGAGGCTGGAAAATCCTGCATTTGGCGGATACCCGCCGCAAATAATCAGGAGGTCAGTTGCTCGGGAATGCTATTCGGCTCGTACCCGAACAGGTGGTGCTCTTTGATAAGTTCGGCCACACCTTCCGGCAACATGGTTTCCCAACCCTGCGCACCGCGGGTGATCATCTTGAGCACTTCGCGTGAGAAGATATTCAGGTGACCCGGATCGAACTCCTCGATATCGACCACTTTTCCATTGAACTTGAAGAACTTATACAGCTCTTTCATACGCGGATGCACCTTGAGGTTTTCCGAATTGATAAGTTCGCCCTCTTCGCCCAACATTGGGTAAAGGAATACTTTGAGGTCGCGATAGAACAGTTTTCCAAACGCTTCCAGGATGCCGCCGCTGAGGTGACGGTAGTATTTTTCGTCGAAGATATCGACCAGGTTGTTGACACCCATGGCGAGTCCCATGCGGGCTTTGGTATAGTTGGAGAAGTACTCGACTACTTTGAAGTACTCCTGGAAGTTTGATATCATAACGGTCTGACCGAGTGAACACAGAAGTTCGGCACGATCCATGAAGTCGCGTTCGTCTATTTCCCCCTCTGAACGGAGGTTGGAAAGGGTGATCTCAAAAATGACCAATGTATTGTCTTTCTCTACCCTGTTTTCCTGCAGGAACATCTGATACGACTTCTCGTACATGTCCATATTGACTTTCGTCACCGGACGGAAACTGCCGCGGAGTGCCAGAATGTTCTTTTTGTAAAGGATGGCGGCCGGCAATACGTTCTGACCGTCCGGACCGAACATCACCGCGTCGGTCATACCGTTCTTGACGAGTTGCAATGACATCAAACGGTTGTCGACGTTGGCGAAACGCGGACCTGCGAAATTGATGGTATCAATCTCCAATTGGTCTTTGTCGAGGTGGTCGTAGAGGTACCGCAGTAATTTCTTCGGGTCGTTGTATTTGTAAAAGGCGCCGTAGATGAGGTTTACACCCAGGATACCGAGCGTTTCCTGCTGGAGGCGCGCATCCGTTTCCTTAAACCGGATGTGGATGATGATCTCGTTATAATCTTCATCGGGTTCGATCTGGTATTTGATCCCGACCCATCCGTGGCCTTTGTATTGCTTGGCGAAATCGATCGTGGCGACCGTATTGGCGTAGCTGAAAAACAGTTTGTTTGGGTGTTTTTCGCGTTTGAGGCGCCTTTCGATCAGGGCGACCTCGTGTTCGAGCATCTTCTTGAGGCGGCTTTCGGTAACGTAGCGCCCGTCTACTTCCTCACCGTAAATCGCATCACTGAAATCCTTGTCGTAGGCCGACATCGCTTTCGCTATGGTTCCAGAGGAGCCACCGGCACGGAAAAAATGACGCACGGTTTCCTGTCCGGCGCCGATTTCGGCAAACGTCCCGTAGATGTTTTCGTTCAGGTTGATCCGGAGGGCTTTGTCCTTGGTAGACGGAATCGTCTCGATGACTTTATCGCCTTTGAGTTTGATCTCGATGCTCATTCCTTTATCAATACGCAATTAATGCCCAAAGTTAACAAATTCGCGGTTTGGGGAACGGGTTATAGTG
>DATGXZ010000293.1:0-4859 GCA_035298445.1 Flavobacterium sp. | reverse complement strand
GCCGGCCAAGCGCCTTTCAACGGCTTTTGATTCGGTGACGCTTTACGGAAACGATCCTGACCTGCGCCCCGATATCTACGGAAAGATTGGAAATGCCGGTGTATCGATCTGCTGTCTCGATGATGCGAAGAAACTCTATTCCGGTTTCAACCTCGCCGATCCGATGACCTCGGTCTCGATGACCATCAACGGTCCGGCCCCGATGTTGCTCGGCTTCTTCATGAACGCCGCCATCGACCAGCAGTGTGAACTATATATTAAAGAACACCAACTGGAAGACGTCGTAAATGCCAAAATAGACGAAATCTACAAGCAAAAAGGCACCAAACGTCCGTCTTACCAGGGCAAACTGCCGGAAGGAAATGACGGCCTCGGCCTGATGCTGCTCGGCGTAACCGGCGACCAGGTGCTACCGGCCGACGTCTATGCCGACATCAAGACCCGTACGCTGCAACAGGTGCGGGGTACCGTCCAGGCGGATATCCTCAAGGAAGACCAGGCGCAGAACACCTGTATCTTCTCAACCGAATTCGCCCTCCGCTTGATGGGAGATGTGCAGTCGTATTTTATTGAAAAGAGCATCCGGAATTTCTATTCCGTATCCATATCCGGTTACCATATCGCCGAAGCCGGTGCCAACCCGATTACGCAATTGGCGTTTACGCTGGCCAACGGTTTCACCTATGTCGAGTACTACCTGAGCCGCGGCATGGACATCAACGATTTCGGGCCGAACCTGTCGTTCTTCTTTTCGAACGGCATCGACCCCGAATACGCTGTTATCGGCCGTGTAGCCCGACGTATCTGGGCAAAGGCACTCCGCGATAAATACGCCGCAAACGAACGTGCCCAGATGTTGAAATACCACATCCAGACATCGGGTCGTTCGCTCCACGCGCAGGAGATCGATTTCAACGACATCCGCACCACCCTGCAGGCGTTGTATGCCATTTACGACAACTGTAACTCGCTGCACACCAATGCTTATGACGAGGCTATTACGACCCCTACCGAGGAGTCCGTCCGCCGCGCCATGGCCATCCAGCTCATCATCAACAAAGAGTTGGGATTGGCGAAGAACGAGAACCCGATCCAGGGCTCCTTTATCATCGAAGAACTCACCGACCTCGTCGAAGAAGCCGTATTGGCCGAATTCGACCGCATCACCGAAAGAGGCGGCGTGTTGGGTGCGATGGAAACCATGTACCAACGTTCGAAGATACAGGAAGAGAGTCTGTATTACGAAACCCTCAAGCACACCGGTGAATTCCCGATTATCGGCGTTAATACGTTCCTGAGCTCAAAAGGCTCGCCTACGGTCATTCCGGCCGAGGTCATCCGCGCGACCGAAGAAGAGAAACGCTACCAGATCGACATGCTGGCCGAACTCCGCAAAGGCAACGCAGGCCGTGAGGAAGAAATGCTCCGCCGCGTGCAGGATGCCGCCATCAACAACCGCAACATCTTTGCGGAACTGATGGAAGCCACGAAAATCTGTTCGCTGGGCCAGATCACATCGGCCTTGTTTGAAGTAGGAGGGCAGTACCGGAGGAATATGTAACTACGGCTTAGCTGTCGGTTCGATAGCAGGCTCCCGTTTCTTCGCAATACGGTTCAACCGGATCATTAAGACGATCGTCAGTAGGGAAACGCCGCTTACTACATACCCAAGGGTAGGGTAGTGCTCCAGCGGTTTCCCTTCCGCTGGCTGATAGACGATAAATCCCGCCACGACGGCGGCAAAACCACCCGCCACCTGTTGCATTGACGAGGTAATTGCCATATACGCGCCACGGTCGGCCTGGTCCGGAATGGCCGTGTTGATGGCCTGCGAAGGTACAATCCGGCTCATGATACCCATGAACATAATGACATTGACGGTGATCACCAGCCACAGCGGCGTGACCGACAGATGGGTGTAAATGAGGCACATCACGATCGTAACCGCCGTCCCCCCAATAAAAATCTTGATTTTATCGAAGCGGTCACTGAGCTTTCCGATCACGGGCATGATGACCAAAACCGAAATGCCCGCAGCAAGAAATACCAAGGGGAGGTCCTCTCTCGTAATCCCTACATTGTTAACCATAAAGGCGCTGCCGAAGGGTTGTAGCATAAAGCCGCCGACCGATAACAACGCTACCGTACTGAACCCAATGCGATAGTCGCGTTTTTGGATGGTATGCCATAAATGCGCCAGGGCATTCCGCTCCGACTGCAGTTTTAAGTGTCCATCAACAGGCTTCAGGCGTACGAGCAACACAATACCCAGCACAATACCGAGTGCCACGACCATTAGGAAAGCGGAATGCCAACCCCAGTGGTTTGCGAGGTAGATCCCCATCGGAACACCCAATATCTGGCTACTGCCGAACGCCATGGTGATAAAACCCATGACCCGTCCGCGCTGATTGGGCAGGAACAAGTCGGTGACGATGGCGAGGGTGATAGAACCGATGACACCGCCGAAGCACCCCGTTACAATCCGTGCGATAAGCAGCATCCAATAGTCGGTCGCCAGCGCGCAGCAAAGTGTACCCGCCAGGAAACCCGTATAAAAGAATAACAATAGCTTCTTGCGATCGAATTTATCGGCAAAACCCGCTGCCAATATGCCCGACGCGCCGGCGCTGAAGGCATAGGCCGATACCACCGTGCCGAATTGGGCCGTCTTCATGTTGAGTTCACTCATCAGGATGTCGCCCAAAGGTGAAATGATCATGAAATCGAGGATTACGGTAAATTGCAGCAGGGCCACGAGGGCAATAACCAGTTTTTGATATCCGGTAAAGGCCGGAATCGCTGTTTTTACGGTCATGGATAAAAGGGAATTATGAATTTTTGGCGCGCAAAAGCAACACGGCTACCCATAGTTGCACGAGGCATTGTAAGAGGTTGACAACCCCCAGGATCGGATCGGACGAGAGGTTCTGCACGATCACCGGAATGCCTATGAGGCCGAGTACCGCGATCACGATATACACATACTTCACCCACACAATCCCTTTTCGTACGCCGACCGCACAAGCCGCAATGAGCCCTAACATAACGAGTCCGGTAATGAAAAAGGCCGTTCCTGTCATCCCGTGGGAAGGCGTTGCAAACAAGAGGTTATAAACGCCAAACAGCATGGTCAGGAAAATGAGGTTGGAAGCCTTCGCAAAGTTGGGGTGTAGAGGTGTGGCCATGTCGCAAAACTCGATTTTTTCCAAATGTACGCATTTCCTATATTTGACCCATGCATCAGCCGGATGCCTCGTTGCCTTTTTTAGTATGCTGACAGACAGCCATCTTTTCACTTAACACTGAATGAAATGAAAAATACAATACGATTGGTTCTCTTGTTGGCTTTCGCTTCCGTCAAGGCGCAGGTTACCTATCCGTCAACCGATTTTGCAAGTGTAGGGGATACGTTTCTCGTGTCGCATGCTACCAACGGACTGGCGTTATACGACTTTACGCTGACTGGAGCCAACTATAGTTGGGATTTTTCATCCCTTCAGGCTAATACGCAGGAGACCATTTCCTACGTCGATCCCGCCACCACGGGTTTCAAAACGACCTGGTGTTTCCTGAACGGGTACTTTTTTAACTGCAACAGCCAGTTTTCCAACGCGTTTAATCTGGCCTCACCGGTTTCGGACGGACTTGAACTGCAGGGTTACGGACTCACCGACCTCACCGCCCATTATAAAGTGACAAGTTCGTCGCTCCAGGCCAAAATGCTGGGTGCCAACATTACTGTAAACGATCTGACCGTGCCGCTGACCGTCGATTATTCTGACGCCGATGAGATTTACGACTTCCCGATTACATACAACACCACTTTTACGCACACCGCTGCGTTTACGCTCGACTTAAACACTTTTGGTGTGCCGTTGCAATACGCCTCTGCCTCCACCCGCACCAATGTGGTAGAAGGATGGGGCAGCCTGGTGACGCCGTATGCCACGTTTACGAATGTGCTGAAGATGAAGACAACGCTCGTCACCGATTATACCATCACCACGACCGCAGGTACGACTCCGGTGTCGCGCACGACCGTGACCTACAAATGGTTCGACCCGAGCAAAGGTATCCCCGTGCTGGAAGTCACGGGCGATCTGGTAAACGACGTCTGGATTCCAACCGACATCACCTACATCGACAATCCGCAGTGTCTCGACCCAGTGGCCCTGTTCGGCTATTTCCCGATTACCCCTACCATTGACGCGACCACGCAGTCGGCCGTCGTGTCGTTCATCAACGCCTCCGTTAACTACGACCAATACAGTTGGCAGTTGCCCGATGGCACCACGAGTGCGGCCCAAACACCGGAATTCACCTTCGATTGCCCGGGCACTTATGATGTGACGCTTACCATTACCAACACGTTTTGTGATCCCGACCTGACGGATACGCTGACCCTGCCGGTCGTGGTTACCGATCCCGATAACGTCTATACGAACGAGGTTTTGGTGGAAGGAAACGTCCTTACCGCAGTGCGTTCCATTCCCGGCACGAGCTACCAATGGTACATTTGCGACGGAGAGATGATTCCGGATGCGAATTCGAATACCCTGACCGTTCCCGGAAGTGGCAGCTATTCCGTCCAACTCACGACGAACGGCTGTGTCAGCATGTCGGATTGCTACACGCCACAATTAGGAGTGGATGAGGTAAACGGACGAAAGTGGAAGCTGAGTCCGAATCCGGCCACCCACCAGTTTACCGTAACCGGTGCACCTGACGATCTCGAGGTTGCAATCTACGATGTGGCAGGTAAAAAGGTGGCATCCGGCACGGATGTGTCGCGTTTGGCACCCGGACTCTACCTTGTCGTACTGCGCTCAGCAGCCGGAAGCGAGGTGTTGAAACTG
>DATGXZ010000292.1:0-2062 GCA_035298445.1 Flavobacterium sp. | reverse complement strand
GGCTGGTATAAGTGGGGAAAGAGCGCCCAGGACGGTTCTTTACGAGCCATCTCCCGAACGACAAAAGCAGAAAAATTATCGGGATTCGGGTTGTTTTGTCTCACAATTGTCGTAATTTTCGGGATTTACGCCGCTTTTGATATGAAAATCGAAACGGCGAATTATATTGACATATTGACCTCGGGGCTCTTTTTCACCGCAATGTGGTTCATGGCCCTGAAAAAAATCGAAAACTGGACGCTCTGGATCGTAGGCGATTGTATCGCCGTGCCACTCTACTGGCACCGCGGTCTCGGCATCCTGGCGCTGGAGTACGTCGTTTTTACGGCGCTGGCGATAATGGCATACCAAAAATGGAGAACACTACTGAAACACAAAACGACGCGATAAAACAACTCAAACGCGCCTATCCCGAATTTACGGATGACGACTTCATCCAGATCGCGGCACACGGACTTACCCCTGCCGACGTCCTGCGGCAACTGCAGATTTTCGAGACCGGCATCGGCAAGGCCCATTTAGACCGGCCGGCCGTGATTGGCGATGGCATCCGGGCGTATTCCGAAGTGGTGCATGGAGAATTTGCCGCTTTTTTTGACAGCGTTCGCGACCAATACCGCCTGAAGAAATTTGTTCCTGCCTCAGGTGCCGCAAGTCGTATGTTCAAGTTTCTGAGCGAATTCCGCAATGAATTTGACATCAGCCGCGAGACCATCAACGCCTACATCAACCGTAAAGGTGCAAAAGAGCTCCAGATCTTCCTGGCAGGGCTCGAAAAATTTCCTTTCTACGAAACCGTACGGAGCGCCCTGCGTCAACGGCAGCCGCAGTTCGAAACCTTTACCCGCGACCACCAGACGCTGTGCTTTATCGATACCATGTTGTCGGAAAACGCACTCGATTATACCAATCGCCCGAAAGGCGTACTACCCTTCCACAAATACTTCGACCACACCGCCGTTCCGGTGGAAGAACATTTGAATGAAGGGGCGTATTATGCCGCTTCCAACCGCGAATCCCACATCCATTTTACGGTATCAGAGGCGCATCGCACCCTGTTTGAAGACGCCGTGGATGCGGTAAAAGACAAAATCGCACGCCGTTCCGGAAACGAAATTTCCATCCGGTTTTCCTACCAACAAAAAGCAACCGACTCGATTTCCGTAGACGAACACAACCGTCCCTGCCGACACGATGGCGAATTGCTTTTCCGTCCAGGTGGCCACGGTGCGCTCATCCGCAACCTCGGCGAGTTGGATTCCGACATCATTTTCATCAAGAACATAGACAACGTCATCCAAAATCACGTCGCCGAGACGACGCTCTATAAAAAATCACTGGCTGGCCTCCTCGTCAGCACACAGCAAAAAGTATTTGGTTATCTGCAGGCACTTGAGACGGCCACGACTCCGGCGAAACTGGCGGAAATCCGCACGTTTGTCGAAACCGAACTTTCCCTGTCGATTATCGACGACTTCGACAAATTCACCGACGACAATAAAATCGCCTACCTCCGCGATCGCCTCAACCGCCCGATTCGCGTCTGCGGCATGGTACGCAATGAAGGTGAACCCGGCGGCGGCCCTTTCTGGGTACGGAGTCCGAAAGGTTCACTCTCGCTACAGATCGTTGAGTCAGCGCAGGTCGACCAAGACAATAAAACGCAGGTCGGGATACTGAAAAGCGCCACCCACTTCAATCCGGTTGATTTGGTATGTGGCATACGCGATTATAAAGGACAGAAATTCAACCTCGATCACTTCGTCGATACCGAAGCGGGATTCATTGTCGAGAAAGCCAAACATGGTAAATTGGTAAAAAGCTACGAACTACCCGGACTCTGGAACGGCGCCATGGCCAAATGGATTACGCTTTTTGTGGAAGTGCCGCTCATCACCTTCAATCCAGTCAAAACGGTCAATGACCTGTTGAAACCCGCCCACCAGCCGCAACTTTGATGGACGCTGAGAAACTGCGCACAGAACTACAATACAAAGCTGTAAGGAGCTCCGGCCCCGGCGGACAAAACGTCAATAAAGTCGCCTCTAAAGTAGTCGTGACC
>DATGXZ010000291.1:0-3514 GCA_035298445.1 Flavobacterium sp. | reverse complement strand
CCTATGAACTCATTCGCGGTAGTTTTGCCTATTGGGATGAGTTGGATGTCGCCCGCGATGGCGAAGTAGTGCGCATCACCGGCAACGGCTTCTGCGGCTGTTCCCGACGGACGCTATTGGAACTGTTGCAACAACGCTGCCAGGAAGAAGGCGTGCGGCTGTATTTTGAAGAAAATGTCGACGACCTGTCAAGGTTTGCCGATTCGGATATACTAGTGGCGGCTGACGGCATTGGAAGTGCCATTCGCAGCCGTTACGAAAAGGAGTTCGGCACACACATCGACCTAAAGCGCAACCGTTTTGTGTGGATGGGGTCAACGCGACCGCTTGACGCCTTTACCTATTTTTTCCGTACAACCGAACACGGCCCCATCGTGGCCCATACCTATCAATACGAGGAAGGCCGCAGCACCTGGATTTTCGAGTGTTCAGACGAAACCTTCAGCCGATTTGGCTTCGATGTATTCGATGAAGCCGATACCGCCCGTCGTATGGAGGCGCTTTTTGCCGAGGAATTAAAGGGTCATCCGCTGTTGACCAACAAATCACACTGGCGGCAGTTTCCGGCCGTGACCAATACGCGCTGGCACCACGACAATATCGTGTTGCTGGGAGATGCCAAGGCGACCGCGCATTACTCCATCGGATCGGGGACAAAACTCGCCATGGAATGTGCCATTGCGCTTTCCGACGCGGTGTTGGCGCATCCGACCGACCGCGAGGCCGCCTTCGCCCAATACGAAAAGAGCCGACGTAGTCGCGTGGAGATCATACAGCATGCCGCAAACGTGTCGCTTGATTGGTTTGAACACATGGATCGCTACATCGACCTGCCGTTCTACCAATTCGCGTTCGGCGTCATGACGCGTGCCAAGAAAGTAACCTATGAAAACCTGCAGCTCCGCGACCCGTCGTTTACGCAGAAGGTGATGGACGAATTCCATGGCCAAAACGGCACAAATACGGGCACACCGCCTGCCTTTACGCCGTTTACACTTCGGGGGATGAAACTCCCCAACCGGATCGTAATGTCGGCCATGGGCCAATACCAGGCTGTTGACGGACTCCCGGGCGATTGGCATTTTGTGCATTATGGTAGCCGCGCGGTAAACGGTATCGGTCTGATTATCGCTGAAATGACGGCCGTCTCCCCGACTGGACGGATTACGGACGGTTGCGCAGGATTGTACACTACAGAACAAACTGCTGGCTGGAAACGCATCGTTGATTTCGTGCATACGCAGTCTGCCTCGAAAATAGGCATTCAAATCGGACATTCCGGCCGCAAAGGAGCGGTTCGGAAACCATGGGAAGGCGCCAACCAACCTATAGAGCATCCGTGGCCGTTGGTCGCTGCCTCACCCCTTCCCTTTGCCGATCACCTGCCCGTTCCGGAGGCCCTGACCGAGGAAGGGATGGCCAAAATCACGGCCCAATTTGCCCAGGCCGCCCGAAATGCAGACGCGGCAGGCTTCGACCTGCTCGAACTACAGGCCCATCATGGTTTCCTGCTGGCCTCTTTCCTTTCTCCGTTAACGAACCAACGCACCGATGGGTACGGCGGCTCACTCGAAAACCGACTGCGGTTCCCGTTGCAGGTCATGAAAGCGGTGCGGGAAGCGTTTTCAAACGATAAACCCATCGCGGTGCGGCTTTCGGCGAGTGATTGGGCGGAAGGAGGACTTTCGGAATCGGATGCCCTAGCGATTGCGAGGGCGTTCCGACAAGCCGGTGCGGATCTTATCGATGTGTCGACCGGGAATACGGTGTCCTACCAGCAACCGCAAACCGGACGGATGTGGCAGGTGCCCTTCTCAGACGTGATCCGTCATGAAGCGGACGTACCCACGATAACGGCGGGCAGCATCACCGACATTGACCAGATCAACACCATCATCCTCAACGGTCGGGCTGATTTGGTTGCGCTAGGCAAACCCCTGTTGCTCGATCCGGCCTTCGTCCGCCACGCACAGGCGTATGAAGGATATGAAGCAGACGATATCCCACTGTCCTACCGTACAGGAAAATTTCACCTCTATCCCCTAAAAACCGCCGAACGCAAGATGGTAGAAGGGATGAAGAAGGCGTTGAAACCGGAGAGTCATAAGAGGGGTTGAGAGAAGCGAGAGGAAAGAGGAAAGAGGAAAGAGGAAAGAAGAAAGAGACAAGAAGAAAGAGACAAGAAGAAAGAGTAATTTCCAAAGACCAAACACCTAATACCCAACACTAAATACCCTATACCAACAACCCAATACCAACCACCACACACCACCAAACAGCGACCAATGAAACACTACGACGATTCATTCGCGCACGACCATCTTCCGCCGGCAGATTTACTGCCGCACTTCGTCGACGACCTTCCGCAGTTCCAACATCCGGAGTTCCTGAATTGCGTTGACCGACTGCTGGACCGCCACATCCGTGAAGGAAACGGAGATCACATTTGTTTACGGACGTTTACCACAACCTGGACCTACCAACAGCTTTTTGAAAAAGCCAACCAGATTGCCCGTGTGTTGGTAGACGATCTCGGACTGAAATCCGGGAACCGCGTATTGCTTCGCTCGGCGAATAATCCGATGATGGTGGCCTGTTGGTACGGCATCCTGAAAGCAGGCGGAATTGTGGTGGCGACCATGCCTTTGCTTCGCTCGAAAGAGTTAACGACCATTATCGATTGCGCGGAAATATCCCATGCGTTATGCGATGCGTCGTTGCAGGAGGAATTGTCGCTCGTCGTTTCGCCTTTCCTCACGAAAACCTGCTTGTTTGACGGTTCAGAACAGCAGCCTTCCGAATTGGAAAGCGCGATGGCGCAAAAGCCGACCCATTTCGATAATTACCATTCCAAGTCGGATAGCGTGGCCCTTATCGGGTTCACATCGGGTACCACCGGCCTGCCGAAGATGACGGCACATTACCATAAAGACATACTGAATATCTGCGAGGCCTTTCCGGTCTATTCTCTACAGCCGACGCCAGATGATATTTTCACGGGGAGTCCACCGTTGGGTTTTACCTTTGGCTTGGGCGGACTCGTGCTCTTCCCTATGTATTTTGGTGCCTCTACCTTCCTGATGGAAAAGCCCACACCCGACCTTTTGCTTCAGGCGATACAGGAACACCGCATTTCCATTTGTTTCACCGCGCCCACGGCCTGGCGGGTGTTGACGACCAAAGTGGCCGATTATGACATTTCTTCTCTCCGCAAGTGCGTGTCGGCGGGCGAAACCCTCCCACTGAAAGTCTGGCAGGATTGGTATGACGCCACCGGCCTGAAAATCATCGACGGTATCGGCTCGACGGAACTACTCCATATTTTTATTTCGTCACACGAAGACAACATGAAGCCGGGCGCTACGGGCGTACCTATTCTCGGTTATCAGGCTTGTATTTTGGATGCTGCGGGTAACGAACTTCCGACGGGGCAGCCCGGCCGATTGGCTGTAAAAGGCATGACCGGCTGTAAATACCTTAACCGAACGGAGAAACAGCAAGAATATGTCGAAAA
>DATGXZ010000290.1:0-2349 GCA_035298445.1 Flavobacterium sp. | reverse complement strand
GTGTTGCTGCAGTCCGCTCAGGTCGATACGGGCGGTGAAGTTGATGTTTTCGTTTTCCGGTTGCACCGGTGTGTTTTCATTTTCCATACTAGCTGAAGATTTTTTCGGTGGCTTCATTGAAAGCAATCAGTTCTTCTTCATTCATGCTGAACCGATTGCGTTTAAAGGTATTGATCATATCGCATACGCGACGAATATCATCTTCGGGTTTACCCGATTTGAGGTGCAGTCGTTTGATAAACGCCTCGTCCAACACAGTAGTGTCGACCCGGTATTCCTGCCGGATGCGTTCGAGGAAATAGATGGTTTTCTTCTCTCCTAAATTGCCGTGTTCACCTTCCTGCCGATACAGGTTGGCCACCGTCTGGACGAACTCGACCGTCGTATTGGATAAAGGCGTCACGATCGGGATTACCCGTTGGCGCCTTTTGGCAGTGAAGATGATAAAGATGAGGAGTCCTCCCAGTAAAAGCAGCCAGGCCCAGCGGAGCGCAATGTTTTCAAACATAAACCGTGTGAGTGAACCATTCGTGGTGTTTCGGGCATCGTCGGTGAAAAAATAGACCTGGTCGTTAGGTAGCAATGACAGCGTACTTTCAGCATATCGTGCGTCGCGACCATGCAACAGATAGTAGTTGGAGAACGCCTGTGGGTCTAGATGCAGGAAGAAATACCCGTTTAGGTAACGGATTCGCACGTAGTTCGGTTTCGGTTTTGCATCGTCCTGCCGCACGTAGCCCAACACCTGGGTCTGCGAGGCGTCGAATTTGTCGAAATACGTATCGCCTATCCCTTTGTCGAAGATCACGGGCTTTTGGCGGGAGCGGTCGTTTACGGTCCAGAGTTTTCGCTTTTCCGGCTTTTCTTCTACCGATTTCACGGTAAAGTGCAACGAGTCGGCCAGCGCTTTTCCGAGTTCATAATCGCTGATAAAGACGGTATTTCCGTTAGCGGCAAACAGCAGCAATTCGGATACCGACGCTTTGTCTACATGCTGGCCAATCGAAATAATCGTACCCGATACCGTAAACCCGGAACCTTCCTCGTAATAGTCGATGTTTTCGTTTAGGTATTCGTACGGCGTGTTGCCGAAGCGCTCGACACTGTCAGCACCAAACAGCCGTTCGATCTCTTCGTTGAACACATAGAGATCAAGCGGATTCTTGTCGGCTACTTTATAAGAACGTCGCCAATCTACTTGCCGCGGTTCGGCGTTGTCTGCCACCAGTAGCAATACGAAAAAGGCAACGCAAAGCCCCAGGAAGAGTTTCATGGAAGTTGTCATGCCAGTCGCGTTATGGTTTCCTGGAAGGCGGCAGCCGTTTTCGCATACGTTGACTCGTCAACGTCGAATTTGCCATACCAGATGTAGTTATACAAATAAGAGAGGTATTGAAACTGCTTCCGCAGCGCCTCATTCCGAATTTCGTACGCGTACTGCGAATTGGTCTTCTCTTTGTCGAATTCGATGATCTCGCGTCTCGACAGCTCCCGCAGCAGTCGAAGGTAGTGATAACGGGTGGCAAGACGGCGGTCGTTTTCCTCCAGTGCCTTCCGGATTAGCTCGTCGAAATTGGCGGCTTCGAGATTAGCGTCTACGTCATCATAGCGCAGTCCGGCCTGCGGCGACCGGGCGAAGACCCATTTTCCTTCCTTCCTGAAAAGGGCACGTGCGATAAAGTATACCACCAGCAAGGCGAGCAATATCAATAATGTCCAACCGACATAGCGAAGGATTTGGGCCGATGTCTTGGTGTCGCGTAAATCAAACCATTCCCGCAGTTTTCGGTCGAGCCAGTCGGTAAATCGCTGCCAAAACGTCTTCTCCGGTTTTTTATCCTCATAGGAAAACGCCTTCGATTCATAGCGCGAACGGAAGTCGTCTTCAAAACGCACGGGTTTGATACGTTGTGGGTCAAGGGCATAAAACGCACTGGTGTCGGCAGGTATGCGGGCTGAAAATGTGTCGTCGCCGTCTTCTACCACATAAGTCGAGTCGATGGTAACCGTCGTCGTATCCACCAATGGCTCGGATAGTGTATCCTGCGCTGTGGCGACTGCGGAAAGCAGCGATAAAACAAATACGAGGTTCCTCACGAGGCGTGCTGTTCGTTTTGCATCCGGCGCGCCACGCGATACGGATAGATGATGTAATAATAGGAGATGATCGAAAGCGTCGAAAGGATAATCGCAAGGTTGACCACATCCGGGAGCCCGTTGGCATATCGCGTCACGAATCCCTCCAAAACCGCTGCGGCGATCGTGAAAGGCATCGTACTTAGAAAAATCTTGAAACTGTTACGAAAGCCGATCTTCAGGGAATCGATGCGGGAATACGTCCGAGGGAAC
>DATGXZ010000289.1:0-5404 GCA_035298445.1 Flavobacterium sp. | reverse complement strand
CAATTGTTTCATCATTTGAAGATTAAGGTAAATTAAATTTAGCGTTTTTGATTTTTGTGTGTTACGGTTTCGGAGTCGCCGGGGCATCTGACTCTTCCGGTTTGGCGGCAGGGTCGTCTTCTTTCTTGGCGTCCGTTTTTTCCTGTTTTGCCTTTTTGTCGGCGTCTGCTTTAGCTTTTTTCTCTTCCAACGCTTTTTTGCGTTCTTCCAGCGTTTTGTTGCGCTTGTCAAGAGCGGCCTGTTGGGCTGCTTTTCTCGCCTGTACGATTGAGTCGCGTTTGGCTGCTTGTTTTTCTACCAACGAGGTACGGGCTTCTGCGGCTGCGGCTTTACGGGCGGCTGCATCCGTTTTACCGGCGGTGCTGTCCTTCGATGTCGCTGGTGTAGCTCCAGACGGATCACCGGTTGCGGCCTTTCGTGCGGCATTGCGCTCGTCAATGGCCTGCTGACGCTTCGCCAGCGTTTCTGCTCTTTTGGCTTCGGCTGCTGCTTTCCGGTCAGCTACCTGCTTTTCACGGGCCACTTTGCGCTCCTCTAGTAGTTTTTGGCGCTCTTCCTGGTTAGGATTGGCGTCTTTAAGATCTTCATTATACTCGCGGATTTGTTCTTCCTTGAGTTCCTTTTTGCTCTTTTGGCTGCGGTTGGCGGCACGGTTCAAAACACGGATGACCTGGTCGCTGATGTCAAATCGCTTGGCAGCGAACAGCATGGTAAGGTCAGACGATTTGTCAAAGATAAAGTCGTATTTACGTGCCTCTGCGATATCCTGCACTGCGTTGAATACCTGATCCTGTATGGGTTGTACGAGTACGGCTTTTTGTGATACCAGTTCGCCTGTAGGGCCAAATTTCTTTTGTTGGAAATCGGCAAGCTCGGTTTCAAGGAAGGTGATTTCTTCCTCGCGTTCTTCTATAAGCTCTTTGGTAAGTAAGGGACGTTCTGTTTTCAGTACATCTTTCAGCCGTGCGATTTCATTTTTCTTTGCATCGACTTCCTGCTTCCATTTTTGTGCTTTCTGTTCGAGTTGGTTGAGGGCTTCTGCGTAATCGGATACATTCCGCAGAATGTAGTTCATGTCGATATAACCGACCCGTATACCACGCGCTGACTGAGCCTTCCCGGGAACGGCCATCAGCAGCAGAAACAAAAGAGCGATAAGATGTCTGTTCATACTATTTTTTTAAGTCCGTCATCAGAACTGCTGCCCGATGATGAAATGCGTTTCCCAACCATTAGGTCGTGTGTTGTTCGTCAGGTTCGGCGCGGCATCGAAGCCGTATCCGAAATCGATACCCAAAAGACCGAACGCAGGCATAAATACCCGTAGTCCGAACCCGGCAGATCGCTGCAACACGAACGGATTATATTCACCGAAAGTGTTATACCCCGCACCCGCCTCGGCGAAGGTCAACGCGTAAATCGACGCCGACTGTTTCAAGGTCAACGGGTAACGGAGTTCGAACGAAAACTTATTGTAAATCGTCGCACCCTGTTGCGCCCCGTAGTTGGAACTCGAACGGTCAGTGATAAACGGCGTTAACGACTGGTTCGGATACCCTCTCAGCTGTATCGTTTCACGACCGTCTTGCGTAAAATTCGCAAGTCCATCACCACCCAGGTAGAATCGTTCAAACGGAACCAGGCCGCGATTATTGTCATAGGCACCCAGGAATCCGAATTCACCCAATGAACGGAAAACGAATTTACCAAAAATCTGTGTATACCAATCCGCCTTGAACTTAATTTTGTAATATTCAAGCCAATTGAACTTTTTCTGCTCGAGTTTAGCGTCACTCGCACTGGCGCTGGCGTAATCGCTTCCAACAGACTCATAGGTGACCGAGTTGTTATCGCCCCGGACAATCTTGACATAATCCGTTTCGTTCACATTTCCGCCTCCCTCCGTCGTTACGGTACCGCCGGCTTTGGTTACTTCATATGCTTGTAACTTGTAGTCCCGCTGGTTCCCCAGATTTTTATAATCGACACCATTAAATAGGGAATACGGCGGCGTAAGTTTCGCGGAAACCGTGAATTCAGAACCCCTCGTAGGGAAAATAGGGTTGATCGCCTTGCTGTTTCGGGTAAGGCTTACAATGTAAGCGAAGTTACGCGAAGAGCCATCGAAACTGAATACCTGGTAGTTGTCCTGGTTGTAATATTGGAAGTTCAATCCTTGCGACAGGATGAAATAGTTGTCTGGAGCCGTCAATTTTTTCGCAATACCCACGTTAAGTGAGATGATGCTGAAACTACGGTCACGGTTCACACGGTTGGTGAAACCGGATGTTGCAGAGTAGGCGTTCAGGTATTGTTTGCTGTAGGCAAGCGATGTACTGAAACTAACTGGTTTGCGTCCGCCGAACCATGGTTCTGAAAAGGAAAGGCTGTAGGTCTGGAAGAAACTACTTCCCTGAAGACGCAGTGACACTTTCTGTCCGTCTCCCATTGGAAGTGGCTTGTAGGCATCTTTCTTGAAAATGTCCTTCATAGCGAAGTTGTTGAACGAGAGGCCCAATGTTCCGATAAAACCGCCGCCGCCATAGCCGCCCTGCAATTCAATCTGGCTGGATCCTTTTTCGACAACATTGTATTCGATATCTACGGTTCCTGCAGCAGCGTCTACATTCTTGAACTTCGGCTCGATCGCTTCCGGATCGAAGAAGCCCAACGCACCGATTTCACGAATGGAGCGAACCAGATCCTCCTTACTATATTTCTGGCCCGGTTTGGTATACAATTCGCGGTAAATGACCTTGTCATTGGTCTTGTCGTTACCCACTACCGTGATTTTATTGAAATACGCTACCGGTCCTTCCATCACACGGATCTCGAAGTCAATGGTATCATTGTACGTACGCGTCTCCACCGCATTCACCTGCGAGAACAGGTAACCGCTATTCTGGTATAAGTTGGTGATGTCGTTGGCATCCGGATCGGATTTGTCGGCGATTTTCTTCTGTAGGAGCACACTATTATAAGTGTCACCTTTCTTGATACCCAGGATGCGGTTCAATACTTCATCCGAATACACCGAGTTCCCCAGGAATTTAATGTTCCCAAAGTAGTATTTGTTGCCTTCCTCTACGTTGATTTTGATGGCAATACGGTTTCGGTCTTTGTCAAACGAAACGGTATCACTTACAACCCGTGCATCGCGGTAGCCTTTTTCGCCATACTTAGAGACGAGCGTTTCAAGGTCTTCCTGGTATTTTTCGCGTACGAATTTCGACCGCTTGAAAATCCGGATGGGGTTGATTTGCTTGGTGTTTTTCAACGCCTTCCGAAGCTTTGCGTCCGAAAGTTGCTTGTTCCCTTCGAACTCAATGTGCGAAATCTTGATTTTCTTGCCGCGGTCGATGCGAACCACCATATTCACGTTGCCGGTACTGTCGGCAACGGTATTATTGATAGCTACTTTTGCATTGTAGTAGCCGTCCTTCTTGTATTTGTTTTCGAAGTAATTCTTGGTGGTCGTAAGGAAGTTCTCATTCACCACCTTGCCTTTCGTCAACTCGGCCTCTTTGATAAGTTCTTCCGCTTTATTTTTCCGGACGCCGGTTATCTTGACGTCATTCAATTTCGGGAGTTCATACATATTGAGTTCAAGCCAGATGCTGTCGCCCTCAATTTTGTTGACATAGAAGTCGATGTCACTAAAGAGCCCCAGATTCCCGAGTTTCTTCACTGCATTCGCGATTTCCTCTCCCGGAACGGTAATCGATTTACCCTTTTGAAGGCCCGAGACCGTCACAATGGCCTGCTTGCTGAAGGAAACCTTACCTGTTACATTGACATCGGCTAATATATAGGAGGAACCCTGGTCGAACGGCAACCGCTCCTGGGCGAGGACCCGAAGTGTGTTTCCGAAAAGGAGGAACGCAATGAACAGCGCCATCCTCAGAATAGGTGCTGTCTTATTGTATTTGTTCACTTGTTTTCCCGAATCTGCGTTCTCTTTTCTGATAACTGACAATAGCGGCATATAAATCATGTTCTGTAAAATCCGGCCACAAGACATCCGTGAAGTAAAACTCTGCATAGGCAATCTGCCACAACAGGAAATTACTGATCCGATGCTCGCCGCTCGTGCGTATCACCAGGTCTACGTCCGGTAAATTTCGCGTGTAAAGATGCTGATTAATAATTGATTCATCAACAGCGTCTACCTCAATTATATTATTTTTAACTTTGAAAGCAATCTCCCTCGCAGCCCGCGCCAACTCTTCCCTTGAGCCATAGCTAAGGGCTACTGTGACGGTCATTTTGGTGTTGTTTTTGAGTTTCTCCACGACCTCTTCCAGTTCGGTACGGACGCGTTTCGGAAGCCGCTCAAGATTTCCAATCGTCTGCAGCCGAATCTCATTTTCCATGAAACTCTTGTATTCCTTTCGAAGCGATGAGATCAGAAGCTTCATCAATACATCCACTTCTGCTTTGGGGCGGTTCCAGTTTTCGGTCGAGAACGCGTAAAGGGTCAGGTTCTTGATACCGATGCGGCCGCAGGTTTCGATCGTTGTCCGTACTGATTTGGTACCGTGCTCGTGGCCGAGCGTACGGAGCATGCCGCGTTGTTTGGCCCAACGGCCGTTGCCGTCCATGATGATGGCAATGTGCTGGGGCAGGTTGTCTTTGTCTATAGTATCGGGCAGCTGCATGCTTACTGGGGGCAGAAACACGGGTTGTTGCCGAACGTGTAGGTCAGCGTAAAACCGGTGAATACATACCAATCTTTATTCTTATAATTGCCAAATTTGAGTCCTGCGTAGTCCTCGTTTTCCGGGTTACTGCCATCAAGGTCGTCAACGAACGTGAACCGCGCACCCACTTCAAAACCTAGTACAAGGTGGTGCGTGATGTTCGATTTAACCCCGACGATCATGGGCAGTGCCATCACATTCCGTTTTCCATCGCTTTCCGTACGGCCGTTCTCTATGTAGAGCGAGCTGTAACGGAAATAGCTCAGTCCGCTATACACATACGGCGTAAACTGCTGGCGAAGGGCATGGGTGTCGAATTCAAAGAAATCGAACTCAAGCCCCGCCGAGAATTCGTCGACGGTGTTAGAGAACTTGTAGCCGCGCTGGTTCCGGTTGGGTGCATCCGAGTCTGCGTCGTCGGCACTTACCTCGGCGTGGATGAACGAGGCCCTCCAGGAATGTCTCGGACTTTTGTTCCATTTGAAGATGCCTCCGAACGCGAGATCATTGGGCTTGATATAATTCGTGGCGCCTACATCGCTGATGACGTTCGAGCCACCCACGAAAAGCCCCACTTCATAAATCTGCGCATGAAGTCCGGAAGTAACCAACAACAAAATAAAGGCCCTGAGGATCCTTCCCATAGGATTCAAAATAGCGTGCAAATATAACAATTAAGATGTGTAGTAAGTGCCCGCTTCGTT
>DATGXZ010000288.1:0-4849 GCA_035298445.1 Flavobacterium sp. | reverse complement strand
ATGATGGCCAGGGGATGCCGCTGGCAGGTGCCAATGTAAAGGCACAGGGCGCCAGTACGGTTTCAGATGCAGACGGACGGTACAAGCTGTCAGGACTGAAACCAGGTGCGACAACGGTCAGTGTATCGTATGTCGGATCGAAAACGCAGGAGCGTTCGTTTGACCTCACATCCGATCGCACCGAAGATTTTACCCTTCAGGATGAGGCAACGTCACTTGACGATGTCGTGATTACCGGTGTGGTCAATCCGCGTTCGAAAGTACGCTCAAGCGTGTCAATTACGTCACTGGATGTGCAACAGGTCCAACAGGCCGCGCCGCGTTCCACTGCCGAGATCTTCCGTACCATTCCGGGTATCCGCTCAGAATCATCGGGTGGGGAAGGTAACTCCAATATCGCCGTACGCGGTGTGCCAATTTCGTCAGGTGGTTCTAAATACCTTCAGATTCAGGAGGATGGTTTACCCGTATTACTATATGGTGACATCGCGTTTTCAACGGCGGATATTTTTACCCGTTTCGACGGAAACGTAGCGCGCATCGAAGCCATCCGTGGCGGTTCTGCGTCTACGTTGGCCTCGAACTCGCCGGGCGGTATCATCAACTTTATCAGTAAGACCGGTAAGACAGAAGGCGGAACACTGAGTTCTTCTTTCGGCTTGGATTACCGCAACTTCCGCACCGATTTCGATTACGGCGGATCATTGGGCAACAATTTCTATTTCCACACCGGCGGTTTCTACCGTAGCGGGGAAGGCGTGCGGGAAGCCGGTTTTAACGCTAATGACGGTGGGCAATTCAAATTCAACATTACGAAGGAATTCGACAAAGGTTCGATCACGGTCTACACTAAGTTCCTCAACGACCGCGCGGCTGCATACATGCCGATGCCAATCAAGGTAACGGGCACCAATTCAAGTCCGACATGGAGCGACGTAGACGGTTATGACGCGACTACCGGTGCGTTGCAGACGCCGTTTTTGACGCAAACGCTCGGACTCGGTTCGAACGGAGCACTTCGCCGTGGAGATGTTCGGGATGGTATGCATCCGGTAAGCAAATCAATTGGTATCAGCGCCAATTTCGAACTGGAAGACGGATGGAAAATCTCTGAGAATGGTCGTTTTTCTTCTAATTCCGGCGCTTTCGTAGCACCGTTCCCGGCACAGGTAGGTACCGCGGCCGATATCGCCAATTCATTCGGCGCCGGTTCGACGCTGACATATGCCAATACAGGCACGGCGTTCAACAACCCGAACGGACTCGTAGCGCGTATCCACATGTTTGACGTCGACCTTAATAATATGAGCAACTTCATGAACGACCTGCGCATCACCAAGAAAATCGAGTCGGCAGGGGTGGGGATTACAGCAGGTTATTTCAAATCGATCCAGAACATTTCGATGTCGTGGTTGTGGAACTCGTACCTGCAGGAAGTATCGGGTTCAGATGCCCGGCTTCTGGATGTGACGGATGCTTCCGGTAATTCACTCTCTGAAAACGGATTGTATGCCTATGGTACGCCGTTCTGGGGCAACCTGGCGCGGAACTATGACACCCAATACAACGTAAGCGCCCCGTATCTCAACCTTTCATGGGACGTAACCGATGCGTTGTCATTCGAAGGTGGTATCCGCTATGACCTTGGCCGCGTAACCGGTTCTTTCGCAGGTGGCGTCAGCCGGACGTTTGACGTCAACAACGACGGTGCTATTTCAGCGCCAGAGCAGAATGTGTTCGCTATCGACAATGCCAACGCAACAGCGGTGAACTACGACTATAAGTACACCTCATTTACGTTAGGGGGTACCTATATGTTGGGCGAACAGCGCTCGGTATTCGCACGTTTCAGCCGTGGTGGATCGGCCAAAGCTGATCGTATCCTTTTCTCCGGACTCAACTACCTTGACGGTGACAAGATCAACGCGAAAGACATGTTGACACAGGCGGAGATTGGCTATAAGCAGAAATTCTCAAAAGGCTACGTATTCGCAACATTCTTCACCGCTACTACATCGGAAGAAGGCGGTTACGAAGCAACGACGAACAGCATCATCGAGAACGATTATAAGTCGATGGGTCTTGAACTCGAAGGCGGATACAACCCAACAGCAGAGTTGAATCTGCGCGGTGGACTGACTTATACCAAGGCCGAGGTCACCTCAGGCGCGAACGACGGAAACGAGCCACGTCGTCAGCCAAAGGTGATGTATAACTTCACACCTAGCTACCAGTTCTCTAAAAATAAAAGCAACCTGATCGGACTTACCTTTATCGGACAGACCAAAGCCTATGCGCAAGACAACAATGAGTTGGTGATGAACGGCTTCCTGATGGTAAACGGCTTTGTTGAGTTCGGTATTACCAAAGGTTTGTCGCTCAACGTTTCGGGCAACAACCTGTTTGACACGCTGGCCATCACCGAAGCGGAGGAAGGCAGCATCACCGACAACGCCACTAATTATGTGAGGGCGAGACCGTTCCCAGGAAGGTCACTCAGCATGACGTTGTCGTACCGGTTTTGAGTTTTTTCATATTTGTTAAATTGGGGTCCCCTCGCTACTAAGCCAGGGGACTTTTTACCTACGTCACATGAAAGCATCCAAACACCTCAGCTTCTGGCAGATATGGAACATGAACTTCGGGTTTTTCGGAATCCAGTTCAGTTTCGGGCTGCAACAAAGCAACATGAGCGCCATCTACAAATACCTCGGCGCCGACGAGGCCTCGTTGCCGATGCTTTGGCTCGCAGGTCCGGTCACCGGATTGGTGTTGCAACCCATCATCGGTGCCATGAGCGATGCGACCTGGTCAGAACGTTTCGGACGACGTAAACCCTATTTCCTCATCGGGGCGCTGGTGTCGAGTGTCGCGTTGGTGCTAATGCCGTTTTCGTCTGCGCTGTGGATGGCCGCCGGACTGCTTTGGATCCTTGATGCGGCGAACAATATCGCCATGGAGCCCTATCGCGCTTTTGTAGCTGATCGCCTCGAAGAGAAGCAGCATTCGATTGGTTTCCTGATGCAGAGTTTCTTTACCGGTTTAGGCATCACCCTGGCCAATTTCACCCCTGCACTCCTTGTCGGTCTGGGTGTGTTGACATTGAATGACAAACTGTCGAATGGTATTCCGGTATACACCTACTGGGCGTTCTTTATCGGAGCTGCTGCAGCGCTGCTTTCTGTTTTGCTTTCCGTATCCACAACACGCGAGTTTCCACCCGACGAAGACGAACGACGGTTGTTGGAACAAGCGCGAAAGAAGAACCTTTTTGCCCGAACGTTTGGCGAGATCGCTGCCGCCATGAAAGAGATGCCCCTGACGATGAAGCAACTCATACCCGTGAAGTTTTTTACCTGGTATGCGATGTTTTGTTATTGGGAATACATTACGTCGGCGTTGTCATCGTCGATTTTTCACACAACCGACCAGCATTCGGAAGGCTTTTCACAGGCGCAATTACTCACCGGCAACCTCAACGGAACCTACAATGTCATCTGCTTTCTCTGTGCGTTTGCCTTAGTCCCACTCGCCTTGAAGATGGGCGCCAAACGCGTGCATTTTCTGGCACTGGCACTGGGCGGCGTCGGTTTGCTGCTGCTCCCGATGCTCGACCACGGCAGCCAACTTATCGAGTTGCCCAATCCGTTTGGTACGCCACTTTCCATCAGTCAGGTCTATGTGTACCCCATCGGTCTGGGCATTGCCTGGGCATCGATGATGGCCATGCCGTATCAGTTGCTGGCAGCGTCGATTCCGAAAGAGAAACGCGGCGTTTACATGGGAATCTTCAATATGTTTATCGTCATACCGATGATCATCCAGATCATTACGATGCAGTATTTTGTGTATGACTGGCTTGGACAGGATCCTGTTGCGGTGATTCGCCTGGCTGGAGTATTCCTGATCCTGGGTGGACTTTTCAGTTTACGTATTAAAACCCCAAATACGGCAGGCTGATGGTTATAGCACAGTATACAGATGCGATTTCGCTGCTTCAGCGCGTGCGGTCGCCGCATGGGTTCCTTGCCAGTGCCGCCGAAACCGATAATTACCATCGGGTTTGGGCGCGTGACGGCGTCATCTGTGGGCTCGCTGCGTTGGCGTCGGGCGATCCGCAGTTGATAGACGGCTTCCGGGCGACACTCCAAACGCTCGCAAGGGCGCAACACGAGAGTGGAACGATTCCGTCGAATGTAGGGATCGCCGAAGGAAAAACCGACATCAGTTACGGCGGATTGGCGGGCCGGGTCGACAATGCGTCCTGGTTTGTGATCGGTGTATGTGCGTATGTGCAGGCATCGGGCGACGAAGCATTCGCGCAGGAAATGGAAACGCCCGTCAGACGGTGCCTTGCCCTGATGCAGGCGTGGGAGTTCAACAACCGCCATTTGATGTATGTGCCCCTGTCAGGCAACTGGGCAGACGAATACATAACGGAAGGATATACAGCATACGACCAGTTACTCCGCATCTGGGCGCTGCGGTCTTTTTCGAAATGCTACCACGCTCCGGAGGCGCGGCAAAAAGCGGATGCGATTGCGGAAACCGTCGTCCGGAATTTCACTGCCTACGGTGCAGGTGCCTACTACCATGAAAAAGCCTATGCCGCTGCTTCTTTCACCCCTTTTGCCCCCTGCTGTTTTACGCCTGCCGGTTATAAACCCCAGTTCGATGCCTTTGCGCATGCACTTTTTTTATTGTTGGATGTATGGCCAACGCATGCACGTCCTTCTTTACTTGAGCATTGCAAGAAACTGGCGGCTGCCCAACCCCTTGGGATGCTTCCTGCTTTCTGGCCTCCGGTGCGACCGGGCGACGCCGAATGGAACCAGCTCGAAAACAATTG
>DATGXZ010000287.1:0-2507 GCA_035298445.1 Flavobacterium sp. | reverse complement strand
CCAATATGATAACATCCGGATTTCTTCAGGTAAGATGAAAGAAGGAGAGTCACTGACCGTATCGGTCGATGTAACCAACACCGGTGCGTATGACGGTGCAGAGGTCGTCCAGTTGTATATCCGCGACCTGGTGGGCTCAGTAACACGCCCAGTGCGCGAACTGAAAGACTTCCAGAAGGTAATGTTCCGTAAAGGCGAAAAGAAAACCGTCACGTTCACGATTGACGCCAACGACCTCAAATTCTATAACAGCGACTTGCAGTGGGTTGCCGAGCCGGGCATGTTCAAGGTGTTCCTTGGTGGTGATTCAAACGCCCGTCTGGAAGCCGATTTCGAATTGGTAAAATAGCAATATGAAACGAACGAACCTGCTACTTTCGATTGCACTGGCCACGTCGGCATTATCTGTCGTTCATGGCCAGCAAAAAACGCCCCTGAAGCCGAAAGCGGTTTTCGTGGCCGAACTGATGGCAAAAATGACCGTCGAGGAGAAAATCTACCAAATGGTACAGTTCTCTTCCGATGGAACGGTGACCGGACCCAAGTCGGGTGAAAACTACATTACCCTCATCGAACAGGGTAAGGTCGGGTCGGTACTCAACGCCTACGGAGCTGTCGATACGCGGAAGATCCAGGAAATCAATATGAAGGCGTCACGCCTGAAAATCCCTTTGTTATTTGGTTTCGATGTGATCCACGGATACCAGACCATTTTCCCCATCAACCTCGGGATGGCGTCTTCCTTTAACCCAGATGCCGTCGAAAAAGCGGCACGCGTAGCCGCCAGTGAAGCGGCAGCAGCGGGTGTGCACTGGACCTTTGCGCCAATGGTCGACATTGCCCGCGATGCCCGCTGGGGACGGGTGTCAGAAGGTTCCGGAGAGGATGTGTATCTCGGAAAGCTCCTCGCCGCCGCCAATGTCCGCGGGTTCCAGGGAACCGATCTCGCCGCCACCAACACCATATTGGCCTGCGCGAAGCACTTTGCCGCGTATGGAGCTGCTGAGTCGGGCCGTGACTACAATACCGTCGATATGTCCGAACGCGTCCTCCGCGATGTCTACCTGCCTCCGTTCAAAGCGGCTGTAGACGCAGGGGCACGAACGTTCATGGCGTCATTCAACGAAATATCCGGCGTGCCCTCCACCGCCAATCGTCACCTTTTACGCGACATACTGAAGGACGAGTGGAAATTTTCCGGGATGGTCGTGTCCGACTACACCGGCGTCAATGAAATGATTGCCCACGGATTTGCCCGCGATGAGAAAGACGCGGCCATAAAGGCTATTAACGCCGGACTCGACATGGACATGGTAGGTGCCAGTTTCATGAACACACTGAAACAATCCTATGACGAAGGACGCGTGTCGATACAGACCATCGATGATGCCTGTCGCCGAATTTTGGAAGTCAAGTACGACCTCGGCCTTTTTGAAGATCCGTATCGCTATTCGGATGTGAAACGGGAGAAAGAAACCATCGGCAAACCGGAGTTCCTGCAGGCCGCGCTCGATGTAGCCAAACAATCGATGGTGTTGTTGAAAAACGAAGGTGGTATACTTCCCCTGAAGAAAACGCAACGTATTGCTTTTGTAGGTCCCCTGGTATCAGACGAATTCCACATAATCGGTTCCTGGGCCGCACATGGGGATCGCGACGGACAGGCGGTAAGTGTGGCAGAAGGTGTCCGCAACTTCCTCGGGACAACATCAAATGTTACCTCTTCAAAAGGAGTTGATATCGAAAGCGATGTCCGTACTGACATGAAGGAGGCACTTCGCGCCGCCGCCAACGCGGATGTAATCGTAGCCGTCATGGGCGAACGCGAGAACATGAGCGGAGAGGCCGCATCCCGAACAAATCTCGACCTGCCCGGCATACAAAAAGAGTTTCTCGCCGAGTTGAAAAAGCTCGGAAAGCCGATTGTGTTAGTCCTTCTCAACGGACGACCGCTTACCCTCACATGGGAAGCCGCCAATATAGACGCCATCCTTGAATGCTGGTGGCCCGGAACCCGGGGCGGTGATGCCATTGCGCAGACACTGTTTGGGGCGAACAACCCAAGTGGCAAGCTACCGATTTCCTTTCCTAAAGCGGTCGGACAACTTCCGCTTTACTACAACCACAAAAGCACCGGCCGTCCGTATCTGGGGCCAACCGATCCCGAACAACGCTTCAAGTCGCGTTACCTTGATGTCGATAATGCCGCCCTGTTCCCATTCGGGTTCGGGTTAAGCTACACCACCTTCGCCTATGATGCCATGCGGGTTTCGACCCCGAAAGTACCGTTTGATGGCACCGTTACGATTTCAGCGGAAGTACGCAATACGGGCGCTGTCGAGGGCACGGAAGTTGTACAGTTATACGTAAAAGATCTTACCGGATCCGTTACACGTCCGGTGCGCGAGTTAAAAGGCATCCAGCGGGTATCCCTGGCGCCGGGTGAACGGAAGACTGTTTCGTTTACGCTTTCGAAAGAAGACCTGGCATTCTGGACATTAGACATG
>DATGXZ010000286.1:0-1528 GCA_035298445.1 Flavobacterium sp. | reverse complement strand
CGGTCGGCGCGAATATCGGTATGATTTTCATGATGGCGGTCGAGCAGGATTATGACGAACTGAATATGGCCATCAAGCTTTTCCAGGATACAATGATGCGGGTGCGCTACTCCTCTATCCCGGTGGTCGTGGCACCTCATGGTATGACATTGGGAGGCGGATGCGAAATGAGCATGCACGCCGATAAAGTGGTCGCGGCGGCAGAAACCTACATCGGACTCGTCGAGTTCGGCGTGGGCGTGATTCCGGGCGGCGGCGGATCGAAAGAAATGACGTTGCGCGCTTCGGATACCTTCCGTAAAAACGATGTCGAACTGAACGTCTTACAAGAGTACTTCCTTGCGATTGCCATGGCGAAAGTTTCGACCTCAGCCTATGAAGCCTTTGATACCGGTGTGTTACAGAAAGGGAAAGATGTGATCGTCGTCAACCGCGATCGCCAGATTGCCGAAGCGAAGAAACACGCGTTGTTGTTGGCGGAAGCCGGCTATACCCAACCGATCCGCCGGACCGATGTGAAAGTGTTGGGCAAACAGGCACTCGGGATGTTCTATGTGGGCACCGACAGCATGGTAGCGGGTAAGTATATCTCGGAACACGACCAGAAAATCGCTAATAAGCTTGCCTATGTGATGGCGGGTGGCGATTTGTCGGAAGCGACGCTGGTATCCGAACAATACCTGCTCGACATCGAGCGGGAAGCCTTCCTGTCACTGTGCACCGAGCGCAAGACGCTGGAGCGGATACAGTATATGTTGACGAAAGGAAAACCATTACGGAACTAACGATAAATTTTGACCGCAGGATGTCGAACGGTAGCCATTTTGACACACGCAACGCATCCGGCTTACAATATCCAAACTAGCATGAAAACAGCCTATATAGTAAAAGCCTACCGCACCGCCGTTGGAAAAGCACCACGCGGGCTCTTCCGGTTCAAGCGGCCCGATGAACTTGCAGCGGAAACCATACAGTACATGATGGAGGCCGTGCCCCAGCTCGACAAAAGGCGTATCGACGACGTGATGGTGGGAAATGCGATGCCGGAAGCCGAGCAGGGACTGAACGTCGCCCGGTTGATTTCCCTGATGGGACTCAAGGTCGACGACGTACCGGGTGTGACGGTAAACCGCTATTGTGCCTCCGGACTTGAAACGATTGCCATGGCGACGGCGAAGATACAGTCGGGCATGGCGGAGTGTATCATTGCCGGTGGTGCGGAAAGTATGAGCTACATCCCGATGGGCGGCTACAAACCCACTCCGGATTACCAGGTAGCGAAAGACGGGCACGAAGATTACTATTGGGGTATGGGATTGACGGCGGAAGCAGTTGCCAAACAATACCAGGTGTCGCGTGACGACCAGGATGCCTTTGCCTTCCAATCGCACCAAAAAGCATTGAAAGCACAGGCAGAAGGCCGTTTCGATGCCCAGATCGTACCGATTACGGTGGACGAAACCTACATAGACGAAAAAGGAAAGAAAGCCACCCGTTCGTATACCGTTACCAAAGACGAAGGTCCGCG
>DATGXZ010000285.1:0-4819 GCA_035298445.1 Flavobacterium sp. | reverse complement strand
GAGAAGACTACGAACTTTTGTTTACGATTCCGTTAGAGGATTTTGCGAAGATCAAAGGCAATCCGAACCTCACCGTCATCGGACACATGACGGCGGCCGCGGATGGCGCGCACCTCGTTACGCGGGCGAACACCCGCATCGAGCTGAAGGCCCGAGGATGGGATGCGTTGACGGAATAAAAAAGCCCGGAGGTTACCGGGCTCATAGCGTCAAACTTTAGGTTCGTCCATGTTGATGATGTTCAGCACGGACTCGCTGTAGTATTTTTCTCCTGCCAGTATTTTCTCAAATGCCAGCAGCAGTTCTTCGAAGGTCAGGTCGTTCTTGATGACGAGTCCGTCGGGCTGGATGGTTTCCGAAAAATACCGGAATTTCATTTTCTCGGTGTGCATGGTCAGCAAGACCACTTTACAGGCCGGCATCCGTTCGCGCAAGAGGCGGGCGAGGTCGAGTCCGGACTCGATATTCTTCTCCGCATACCCTGGAATACTGATGTCGAGTAGGGCGACATCGAAGTCATGGGGACTGTTGACGATGGCTTCGTAGCCGGTTTTGCCGGAGTCGGCGCTGGAGGAAACCACTTCATACTCATCTGGCTTGAACCTGTCGAGGGTGTTTCGATAGGCCTGCAGGATGAACGGGTGGTCATCGACCATTAGGAGTTGTACCGTTTTTTTCATTTGGGGTCATGATTTGTTTTGGGCTAGGTATCGGATAAAGGTAATACAAATTTTAATAGGGTACCGGCGCCCGGAGCCGTTTCAATCTCCATGCTACCCCTCGAATTGGTGATCCGGTTGAGCATATTGATGAGTCCGATGCCCTTCTTTTTCTTCGCGTAATTGAAGCCCACACCGTCGTCGCGGACCTCGAGGCGGAGGTCGTCGTTGCTTTTGAAAAAGCGCACTGTGACGTTTTGGGCGTTGGCGTGTTTGTTGACATTCTGGAAGGCTTCCTGCAAGATGCGGTAGAGGTTGATCTTGGCGGTGCTATTGACAGAGTTCCAATCGATGGTGTCGTCGATATGGATGTCGATCGCCGCCTGGCAGACGGTTCGCTGCGTGGCGATGAAGTTGCTCACCATCAGCACGAAGTTGTTGAAGATGGCGGCTTTTTCGGCACTGAGGTCGTGGGAAATCTCGCGGATTTCCTGCTCGACGCTTTTGAGTTCGTCGATATAGGCAATACGCTCGGCGATGGCCTTTTCGTCAGACTTGGTATTGAGGACGCCGAGGTTCATGCGGGTGCCAAAAAGGCGTCCGAGCACCCCGTCGTGCAGTTCCTGGGCGATACGTTTTTTCTCGGCCTGGCGGACTTCCTCGATACGGTCTTGCTGATTGAGCATGAGTTGGTAGACCTCTTCGTTGGCCTGTTGCTGCTCCTGGATGAGGCGTAACTCGCGGTTTTTCGCCGCCTGGAAGCGGATCACAAAGATGAACACGCCGAGGGTGATGATGCCGAGGGTGATGTAGATGAGGCTTTTGCGTTGTTCTTCGAGTTTGCCTTTCTGGAGTGTTAGTTCTTCGGTTTCGAACTCGATGCGAGCGAATTTGTTCTGTATCTTTCGCTCCGCGATTTTAAGCGAATCATCTATCTGAAAATACTCTTCCGAATACTTTAATGCATTCGAAGGGTCAACCTTCGACAGTTGTTTTAGCGCTCCAAGTATTTCGTGCTTTTCCTTATTTTTCTGTGCTAATGAATATGCTTCTTTGGCCATTTGTAAGGCCTCTTTTCCCTGTCCAATACTTTTTAGTACTTCAGATAGGTGAATTTTATTTATTATGATAGGAGGAATTTGTCCAATAGAGTCTCTTATGCGTAGCGCCTCTATAAGGTTTTTTTTAATGTCCTCCTTATTTTGGTTAAGCTTGAATGCAGAGTACTCCTTATTATCAAGGAGCGTTGCATAAATATTCGGCCGATCGATGCGCAACTTCGGCGCCTTCATGGCTGACTCAAATATTTGAACCGCTTTAGAATGATTGCCTTTTTTCTGGTACAATAGTCCTAAATTGTTTAGTGTCAATGACGGGAGATGGTAGTCGCTTGAAATTGTAGGCCTCTTAGCCAATTCGAGGGCCTTTGCATAAAATTGGGCCGACAGATCGTCCTCTCCTAATTGGTCATATACAACTCCAAGAAGGTTATATACCTCGTAAAGCATTTCAATATTGTTCCCGTCTTTAAGATATTTCAAAGCAAGAAACACGGTTTTCTCACAACCTATATAGTCATTTTGGTTTTGCTGCAGAAACGCCTGCGTAAGGAACGCCTTGCCAAGATTGTCGTTGTCTTTAAGGCGCAGATAAATTTTCCGGGCTTTGTAGTTATAATAGTAGGCGCTATCGGGTACGGCCTCATGAAGGTAATAGTCAGAAATATATGTGTAGGCCTTGGCAATACTTGCAGAATCTTTTTGCAGATTAGCCACCAAAGATACCTTTCTTGATACTCTAAGGTAGTCTTCAAACCCGTTATTGTTAAAATACCTATTCGCTACTTTAAACAAATTCTTTATGTACAACGAGTCGTCTTTGTGGTACCTCTCAACGAAAGCTTCTGCTTGGTGCGAAAATGCAACCCTCTTCTGCAGTGGAAAAGAATCGTTATTGGCAGAGTCAAAAAACTCCTGCAATTTTATTTCTTCATAATCGACTGGTGCCTTTCGATTACATGAAATAAAAAACAGAAAGAGTAATGCTATTATATAAGCCCTCACGTCATAGATTTTGCCAAATATAAAAAAGGCCGTCGTAATTGACGGCCTTTCTCATATTTTAGATGCGAATCTCTATCAGTCTGTTTTTTTAGAGCCAGTACCATTACTTAGCTGGTTTCCCCCATTTGTGGTTAATTCAGCCAAGAGATGTCCTTTTTCTTTCTTCTCTCCACTTCCATTGTAAGAAGTAAGACCTACGAATGCTACAGCTACTACGATTGCGATTGCGATTACTTTTTTCATGATGATGTTCGTTTTGGGGTTTTGGAACTATGTTTTTTGTTGTACTTCTATTGGGGTTTATCCGTTTGGATGATGTAAAACTAAGGCGCCACTTGCGGGAAATCAAGCGTTTACGAGCCTTTATGGTAGATGGCGTATTTCTACGTGTGGATGGACGGGTTTTGCGAGGCTTTGATTTTCACCTCCTGTCCCTTTTCAGGCCTTTTTGTACATTTTAGTACTTTACACTGCCGCTTAGTTGGACGCCCCGGCAGACCAACTCAATTGATATTGTCGAGGTTCAGGTCGATGCGCCGCATCTCGCGGCCTTCGTTGGTAGTAATCAGGTTGATCAGCAGGTCGATGTTCTTTTTGTAAGACTTGGAAAACGGCAACTGCACCTTGCTGTTTTTAAGGTAACAGACGTTGTTGCCGATGTGGATCCGGGAGATGTAGTTGATATTGACGATGTAACTGTTGTGGATCCTGACGAATTCGGCGGGCAGGGTCGTTTCGAAATGCTTCATCGTTTTAAAGGCCGTGACCATATCGCCGTTGTTCATATAAAGATCGGTCGAGTTATTGTCGGCTTTCGCATATACGATGTCTTCGGTATCGATAAACCGGTAATCGCCATACGATTTGATGCAGAGCGTGCTCGGTACGTCTTCGGCATAGCGCTCGAACTTGATAATGGTTTTTCGCAGTTCGTGTATATTGAGCGGTTTCAGCAGGTAATCAAATACCTCGTGCTTCAGGGCATGATAGGCCATGTCTTTCGACTTGGTGAGCACCACCATTTTGGGCAACGTCTTCATGAAGCGGAACAATTCGTTGATAATACCCAGGCCAAGGTTGCTCTGGCGGTTCTCCGGATCGATCTCCATAACCACCATTTTCGGCTTGTGTTCGAGGATCAGGTTTACCGCATCTTCACTGTTGTCAGCCGTACCCATGTGGAAGTAGTTCGAGAACTCCTCGAAAACCGAGAGGGTCCGCGTTACACTTTCTGGGTCATCGTCAATGATGATGTAAGGGTATTTCATCTACAGCGAAAAATACGCAAAATGCGAACCTTTTCTTTTTGGGGCAAAGGACACTTACTAACAAGGTTATTCGGGTAGATAAATGGGGTATGACAATATACATACTTCCCCCGTGGCTGAAAAGTGTTCCGGATGAAATGCGCGCTTTTCGGACGAACGGCAACCGCGTTTTGCGATTTACGGATTTCGTCCTTTTTCGCCTGGGTATAAGGCCGGGAGCGGGTCACTTTGCCAAAAGGATCCCGTGTCGGCGTCCAACAGCGTCAGCGGACCGTGGAAGGCGGCGCCGGTATCGACATTCCATACATTGGCACAGCGCAACGGGTGAAGGTAGCCCAATCGGGTGACGGGGGTGTGGCCGATGAAGATACCGTGATAGAGCTTCAATCGTGCCGGATATTTCGGATCGTCCGCCGGCAGGCGCGGATCGAGTGCCAACGCCATTTCCCACAGGGTGCGCTCCCAATACAGCAGGCGGGGGAAGTATTCATGGGTGGCCCCTTTCTGGTTGGTGAAACCGGCGTGCACAAAGAGCCGGTTGTGTTCGTCGATGTAATAATTATGCAGGGACTCCAGGAACAGGATGTGTTTGGCACGCGTCGCCTCGTTAACACCTTCGTAGGCTGCAACCGTAGCGGCACCCCCATGTTGGAACCACAGGGTTTCGTCTATGTTCTCATAGCGGGCGGTCAGCCAATCGTGTAGCAGTTGATCGTGGTTACCCCTGAGAAAGATACAGTTCGGATAGCGTTCCGGAAGGCGGATGAGGAAGTCCAATACGTTTGGCGACTGGCTCCATCCGTCTACATAATCCCCCAGAAACACCAGG
>DATGXZ010000284.1:0-4625 GCA_035298445.1 Flavobacterium sp. | reverse complement strand
ATGTAGGTATTAGCTGCTACGATGACCTCATCACCCGCCTGCAAACGGCCCAGTTCGATATACGCCCTCAGGATCAGCGTCAGGGCGTCGAGTCCGTTCGCCACGCCAACCGCATACTCGGTGCCGCAATAGGCCGCGAATTCGGCTTCGAAGGCGGCGGTTTCTTCTCCAAGTATGTACCATCCTTTATCGAGGAATCGCTGCATCCGGTCGCGAAAGTCGGCCTCGAAGGGCTCGTTTACTTTATGTAGGTCGAGGAACGGAATCATAGCAATACGTTTTGTAACCGGGCGTGGTGCGCGGTAGCTACTTCATAAAAATCATGGGTGACCGTGCCGCATCCGAAACTCTCCTTCCAATATGACAGGCCGCCGTTGAGCTTTTGCCCGTCGGCTTCATTTGAAATGCCAAAATCGAACCAGCGTTTCGTCCCTTTAAACTGCGATAAAAGGTGGACATGCAGGAAGTCGAGACTGCCGTTCTTATGGCGTTCGGCATCGGCCGCAATGTATTGGGAATGGACAACATAATCAGAGAGATACAGCACCGTTCCAGCAACCGGTCGGTCGCCGTCAAACGCGGTATACAGGTGGATATGTTCCGGAAAGCGCTCCATCAACAACCGCATTTCGTCTGCCGTATGCACCGGCCGCGCATCATGCCGTTCGTTGAGTGAAGGCACCAGCAATTCGTTCCAAAACACCGTGGGATCGAGCACCCGTTTCACGTGCAAGAAGGTCTTTTCACCCCGTTTCTGCCCTGCCTTCCGATCGGTAGAAAAACGTGGTGTAAGGGAGAGGTCCAATACGGAAAGCGTATCGCGACGCACCAACGTGGCTCCGGCTAAAAAAAGGGCATATTCGGCTTCCTGCGACGGTTTGGCGTGGTAGATCGAAGGGATGCACTTCCAGCGAAGGGTCGAAATGCCCTGTGAGGCCAGAAAATGGAGTACGCCCGCCAACATGTCGATAACACCGGCCAGTTTCATCCCGTCCTTATACACCAATCCGCCGTACGTCAGGCCACCGTGCGTTACGACCTTTTCCCCTTCTCGGTTCGCGGGCAGCACGCCTACCCATTCCCCTTCTTCTTCTAGTATCAGTGAAAAATCCTCAAAGCGATCCGAGTGGTACTCCATATACCGCCGGTCAAACAAAAACGTCGCGTTCCGCGCACTTCCTATGAAGGCGTTCCATTTGTCAGCGAAACTGGCGTCGTAGCGACGGACGGTGAGGTTTTTCAAATTGGTGGTTTAGGACGGAAATTTACGCAATTCCCTGCGAATGCACTAATGGCCATTTGGGCGATTTTATGTATTTTTAACCGTCAAAAAAACGCGCTGTGAAACGACATATTGCCTGGTTGCTGCCGATTCTGCTTCTGGCGGGCTTCACTGCCTCCGCCCAAACCTTTGGGTTGTTGCAGCAATTTGGCGGTCACAGCGACTTCACTTTCGCAGGCAACACGCTGAATTACCAGGAAAACGAAGGCAATCCTGAAGGCCCGTGTACGATCATGACCTCATCGTCGGCTACCCTTTCCCTCGGACCGTCCGATACCGTCGTATTTGCGCGCCTTTACTGGGCCGGCTCGGGCAATGGCAGCGGCGATGATGTGGTGCAACTCAACGGAGAACAGGTGGTTGCCACCCAGACGCTGACGTTTACCTATGCCAATATGCCCGCCTTCTGCGCTTCCGCGGATGTCACTTCGTTGGTACAGGCGGCCGGTCCGGGCACTTACACCTTTTCGGGGCTCGACCTCAACGATGTCATCAATACCCTGAATTATTGTGCCAACGGCGTGAATTTTGGCGGATGGGCCCTGGTGGTGGTCTTTGAAAATCCGGCGCTTCCCATCAACCAGGTGAATGTATACGACGGACTGAACGGCGTGCCGCCCCAGTTGACGATTGTGCTCGACAGCCTGAATGTCATCGATTCGGAAGGCGCCAAAATCGGCTTCATTGCCTGGGAGGGCGACTCGGCCCTGGCGGTGAACGAACGGCTGACGATCAACAACCAGGTGTTGAGCAACACGCTGAACCCGCCTACGAATGCGTTCAATGGCACGAACAGCATCACGGGCGCCACGAACCTTTACAATATGGACATCGATGTGTATGACATCGAGAACAACATACAACCGGGCGATGCCACCGCTACGGTACGACTGACCTCCGGACAGGATTTCGTGATGATCAGCACCGTAGTGACGAAATTGAATGTCATGCTGCCCGATGCGACCGTAGTTGTCGACGCTATTGACACCGACTGCGGCTCGCGCGACATAACCGTTTCTTTTACAGTGCGGAATATAGAAAGTACGGATGTCCTTCCGGCCGGCGTGCCTGTGTCTATTTACGCCGATGGCACCTACCTCACCACCCTACTTACCACCGTCGAGTTACCGCCGGGTGGAAGCGAAAGCAGTACCCTCACGTTGACACTACCCGATGGCGTTCCGGATACGTTCACACTGGAATTCCGCGCCGATGAAGCGGCGGATGGCACGAAGACCGTCATCGAACTCAGCGAATCCAACAACATTACGACCGCTCCCGTGACGCTGTTGGTACTGCCTACCTTCAATGCCGTTCCGGGACTCGAGGCGTGTAACCTGGGTTTCTCGAAGGGAAGATTTGATTTTTCGGGGTATCCAGACAGCATCCGTACACGGCCTGAAGATAGCATTCGTTTTTTCGCAACGGAAGACCAGGCGGTTGCCGGTACACCGGAAATCCTGGATCCGTCGGCTTATGAAACCACAGCGCCCGACGCCGTTTGGGTCCGTATCGAGACGCCGGAGGGTTGTTTCGTGACCACCTCTTTTCCGTTGACGGTACGAAATTGTCCGCCTGTTCTCTATAATTTGGTCGAACCGAATGAAAACGGGTATTTTGATTTTCTGCTGACGGACGGTTTACACGACATCTTCCTGGATTACCGCCTTTCGATCTACAACCGATGGGGAATATTGGTATGGACGGGCTATGACACGACCGATGATTTTCGCGGACGGTCAAATGAAGGAAACGAATGGTTAGGGAAAGACCTGCCCGGGGGCACGTATTTTTACCTGTTGGAATTGAACGACCCGGATTATCCGGATCCTATGACGGGTTATCTCTACCTTAAAAAGTAACCTACATTTTCTGGGTGTAGTAGTTGTAATCCTTCATAACGGTCGAAATAAAGGCCTCTTTCGTAGACAGCGGATTTTTGAAACCGCATACCTGTTCGATCTTTTCCGCCAGCCGTTCGAGCGTGCGGTAATCCGCATGGCGACGGGCCGATTCGAAGGTATCCTTGATGATCCGCATATCGTTGTCGCTCAGCCGTACCACCAACGGAAACTGGGGTCGGTAATCGTCTTCCACTTCAATCAGGATGGTGCTGTCGATAGTCACCCTGTTACGAAGCGTTATAACCGCCGTTCCTGCCGCAATATCACCCAACCGTTGGGTTTTCTTTGTGGTAATCAGCAGGATGAGACCTGTGACAACCGTTCCAAAGTCGATAATCCGCAATACCCACCGCATGAAATAGTCGCCGAACGACGCCTGGTACCCGTCGATTTTAACCACTTTGATCTTTACGATATATTTCCCTATGGTACGTCCTTCAAAAAAACCCTCCTGCACCACCGAATAAAAGGCGACTGGCAGGTAAAACAAGATGTAAACCGCCATCTCTGACCACTGGTCGAGCGTACTAAGGTATTGCTTGAAACCGAAAAAGCTGAAAATCAGGTTGAACACCAATTGCAGGTAGGCGAACTGGATGACGAGATCGATGAGGCCGGCCAGCATCCGCTCCCCTACGGACGCGGCATTGAATTTGATGACGACATTTTGTGTGGTGTTGATGGATAATTGGGTCATAATTTATATTTTAGCCCTACATGAGAGAGGCGGCCTTCATCAAGCAAAATAAAGAAAAATGGCTCGAATTCGAACGGGCTATTTCGGGTGAGACAAAAAAAAATCCCGACGAATGGGCGGCACTCTACGTGCAGATCGTCAGCGACCTGTCGTTCTCGCAAACCTATTACCCAAAGAGCAAAACCGTCATCTACCTCAACCACCTGGCGTCGCAGATTTTCCAAAAGATCTATAAGACCCGTCGGCATGAGACGAACCGGGTCGTGCATTTCTTCAAAACGGAAGTGCCGTTATTGACGTATCAAAACCGACGGTACCTGCTTTATTCCTTTCTGCTGCTGCTCCTTTTTACCGCTATTGGCGTCTTGTCGGAGTATGGCGGCGACGGCCTGGCACGACGCATGCTTGGAGACGAATATGTCAATAAAACACTGGAAAATATCCGCGAAGGCAATCCGACCGCTGTGTATTCATCGGGATCGAACTGGGGAAGCTTCATAGGAATCGTATTCAATAACCTCAAAGTAGGCGCCTTCCTCTATGCGTCAGGTATCTTTGGCGGGATTGGAAGTTTCTACGCCCTTTTACAAAACGGTGTCATGTTGGGATGTTTCCATTATATTTTCGCTACCCAGGATGTACTTTACAAAAGCGCGCTCGGTATCTGGATACACGGTTCCTTTGAGATTTTTTCAATGGTCGTGGAAGGCGGTTGCGGACTCATGCTGGGCGCGTCGCTGCT
>DATGXZ010000283.1:0-7915 GCA_035298445.1 Flavobacterium sp. | reverse complement strand
ACATATCGAGCGCCATTTTGCCGAAGTTTTCAGGGTGGAACCCATCGACGTCTTTCTGCGGATCGATCGCCATGATGACCTTCTGCGTATCGATTTGTTCCGGCAAGGGCAGTTGCACAATGAAACCGTCGATCGCGTCGTCTTCGTTCAGTTCCTTGATTTTTTTGAGAAGTTCCGTTTCAGACGTGGTGCTCGGCATCTTGATAAGTGTCGACTCAAAACCGACCCGTTCGCAGGCTTTTACCTTGCTGCCTACATAGGTAAGGCTCGCGCCGTCATTTCCGACGATGATGGCCGCCAAATGGGGTACCTTCTCGCCTTTTGCTTTCATCTTCGCTACTTCCGCAGCGATCTCGTTCTTGATGTCGTCTGAAACTTTTTTTCCGTCTAGTAGTTGCATGTTGTGTAGGTTAGCGTTAGCCAAAAAGCGAATTAGCGAATGAAAACCGGAGTCGTCATTCGCTAATTCACCTAGTTATTATCGCATCGGGCCTTTCATTCCGCCCATCATCTTCATCAGGTTTTTGCCGCCCGGCCCCTGCATCATCTTCATCATCTTGCTCATCTGGTCGAACTGCTTCATGAGTTGGTTGACCTCCTCGATTTTGCGTCCGGAGCCTTTGGCAATCCGGTTTTTGCGTTTTACATCGATGATGGAAGGCTTCTTCCGTTCGGTAGGCGTCATCGAGTAAATAATCGCTTCGATGTGCTTGAAGGCGTCGTCCTCGATCTGCACATCCTTCATCATCTTGGACGCGCCGGGTATCATCCCCACCAAATCCTTCATATTCCCCATACGCTTCACCTGCTGTATCTGGGTAAGGAAATCATCGAAGCCGAATTCGTTCTTGGCAATCTTCTTTTGCAGTTTACGCGCTTCCTCTTCATCAAACTGCTCCTGTGCACGCTCTACCAATGAGATGACGTCACCCATCCCGAGGATACGGTCGGCCATACGTGACGGGTGGAACACGTCGAGCGCCTCCATCTTTTCACCGGTACCGATGAACTTGATGGGTTTATTGACGACCGATTTGATCGAAAGTGCGGCACCGCCACGGGTATCACCATCGAGTTTGGTCAAGATGACCCCGTCAAAGTCGAGACGGTCGTTGAATGCTTTCGCGGTATTCACGGCATCCTGGCCCGTCATCGAGTCGACGACGAAAAGCGTCTCCTGCGGCTGCAACGCCTGGTGTACGTTGGCGATTTCATCCATCATCTCCTCATCCACGGCCAAACGACCGGCGGTATCGACGATGACCACATTATAGCTCTTCTCTTTCGCGTATTTGAGGGCATTGAGTGCAATCTGCACCGGATTCTTGTTTTCTGGCTCTGAGTACACCTCTACCCCTATCTGCTCGCCCACCACATGTAACTGGTTGATCGCCGCCGGACGGTAGACGTCACAGGCAACCAATAGCGGACGCTTGGTTTTCTTTGTTTTCAAATAGAGTGCCAGCTTGCCCGAGAAGGTGGTCTTACCCGATCCCTGCAAACCTGACATCAGGATGACAGACGGATTCCCAGACAGGTTGATACCCGCCGCTTCGCCTCCCATCAATTCGGTAAGCTCGTCTTTCATCAACTTGACGAGCAACTGCCCCGGCTGAAGCGTCGTCAATACATTCTGTCCGATGGCCTTCTCCTTTACGCGGGTCGTGAAGTCCTTGGCTATCTTAAAGTTAACGTCGGCGTCAAGTAGCGCGCGGCGTACCTCCTTGAGGGTATCGGCCACGTTGACTTCGGTAATCTTACCGTGTCCTTTAAGGATATGAAACGCCTTATCGAGTTTTTCGCTTAGATTCTGGAACATAATGCTGTTTGTGAAGGTGCAAAGATAATCGACCGACCACAATTTACAATGGATTAATCGACCTAACGACCACCAAAAACCGTGAATACAACCAGCCACATAGCCGTGGCATATGGCAAAAAGGAAAACCGGCCCATACAGCAGCCGGTTTTCGCACGCAACTATCTAAATTCCTAATTCAGGCAGGTATGGGTGTCGCCCGGTTGTTGGGCAAGCTGGCTTACCTGGGAAGCCGAAAGGGTCGAGCGGTACACCCGAAGATCGTCGAGGTGGCCATGGAAGCCTTTTCCGATGAAATAGCGGAAAAACTCGGACGTAATATTGAAACTGGAGTTCGCGTCGGTCGCCACCAAGGTGCCATCGCGGTAAATACGGACGGTATCGGTATCACCTTCCACCGTCAGCGCCAGATGGTGCCAATTGGTGGTGTCGTTCCAAAGTGTTTCGTTGTTCCAGGTAAGGTCCCACAAGGATTGGACGCCTCCCGCGCTACTAAAAAACAGCGGGCGGTTCATGTCATAGACCCCCAGAAAAAAGGCCACATTATTATCATTTTCCGCTTTCTCGAAGAACTTCTCAAGATTACTGGTGTCGGTATTCTGCATCCGGAACCATACGCTTACGGTAAGCGAATCTCCTTGTTTCAGGTGATTGACCACGGTTTCATCAAGCGCCAGGTAATCTAGTGCCGCGCCGCTGAAGGATACAGCCGCCTGCGTATTTCCGCTTCGATCGGTTACGAATTGCGGCGGATAGTTCGCATTGAACGCCAGGTTATCGCCCGAAACCAGATCGCGTGCCTCGTTGGCAAACGGCACATAAATAATCAGATTATCGGTCAGGATGTTCGGGACGTCGCACGGACCTGGTGGCGGATTGCACAACCCAACGGCCTGGTCAAGAGCGGCCAGCAGCGCTGCATTGTCAGCAACCGTTACCACATTTCCGTCCGAAAACGTAAGGGAGATGGGATAATCGACCGCAAAATACTGTCCGGGTTGCATCGACATCAACAACGCGAACAGATCAGCGTCACTGTTGAGATCGTACGTATTCGCCAATTGATAGTTCGCATCGTAGGCGAAAATCGTAATCGGATAATTAATATTGATACAGTTGATCGGGTCGGTGTTGGAGCTACTGCCTGCACAATCCGACACCGCCGCGTTCCATTGCGCCTCCGTCGAAAGCACTTGCGACGTCCCGTCTTCATAGCGTATGGTGACGGGTAGCACGGGCAACATCCAATCGCCTTCGTGGCGGTTGAGTCCTTCGATCACCGTGTTAACCTGGGTTTGGCTTTCGTCGTCATTCACGGTATAGACTGCCTCGTTCATCTGGTTGCCTTCCTGATCGTGTACGGCTACCTGGTAGGGGCGCTGGATCCGAAAACAAGCCGAACTGTCAACGGCGTTGTCAGAAACACTGTCAGTCGCCGTGAGCCGTCGGAGCATTTTGGTAAGCGGCGCCTCGTGGGTTAGGTTCTGCGGATTGATTTTTTCGGAATCAAGTGACTCTGTCTGACAGGAAATACCCAGCATCGACAGCACCACCACAGTATACAAAAGAAAACTACGCATTCGGAGATTTTCCACTAAAACAAAGATTTACCGATTTTCCCTACCCAAAATAATCATAATTTCAGGAACAGGATATATAAAAACGTTTTTTACTGTAAATTGGGGGGAGTTTAACGGATTTCGGTAGGGTTTTCAACTACCCGATTGTTATATATGAAAACAGGAAGACCAGCGATGCAGGACGACAACCAGGGTATTTGCGAAGAACAGGTGTTCTCATCCGTTTTTCGCGCGCATGCCCGGACGCTTCGAAGTTACCTTTACTTCCGCTATGGAAACGAGGAAACGGCAGGCGACATGGTTCAGGAAGCCTTCGTCAAATTGTGGGAAAACTGCGCGTCGGTGCCGTTTTCTAAGGCAAAGGCCTATCTGTATACGGTGGCGAATAATGCCTCGCTCAATGTAATTGCGCACGAAAAAGTAGTGCTTCGTTTTGCGAAGACCAAACCGGGTCGGGAGGCGCATGATGAGAGCCCGGAATACAAAATGGAGGAAGCGGAATTCGACGCGAAATTGCAGTCGGCTATCAGCAACCTCAGTGAGGCTCAGCGCACGGCCTTCCTGTTGAACCGAATTGAAGGAAAGAAATATTATGAAATCGCCGACATGCTGGGCATCAGCGTGAAGGCCGTCGAGAAGAGAATAAGCGGGGCTTTGGCCTCGTTGCGAAAGGAAATCGACCAAATACGGTAGAAATGGAAAAAGAACATGACCTCGCGAAATGGCTGGCCGGTGAAATGACCGCAGAGGAACTTCGTGAGTTTGAAAAATCGGAGGGTTTTGCGACCTATCAGCGGATTGCAGCCCATTCGGAGCGGCTGCAATTGCCTGACTTCGACGCGCCCGACATGCTACAGCGCATCACGTCGCGTGAGAAAAAGAGTTCGGCCGTCGTGCGACCGCTGTGGCGCCGTGTCGTATGGCCGGTGGCCGCGATCCTGGTTATTGGTCTTGGCATATGGCTCGGATTACCGAACGAAAAACCGGCTGTTTACGTAGCCGATGCCGGTACCCAAAAAAGTTTCCGACTGCCCGATGGCTCGGAAGTAACATTGAACGCCGGTTCGGAAGCGTCCTACCTGAAAGGCGACTGGGACGACAACCGCGAGGTATCGTTGACCGGGGAGGCCTTCTTCCACGTTGCAAAAGGACGGAAATTCGAAGTCCATACCGACCAGGGAACCGTAACCGTACTGGGCACGCAGTTTGATGTGAGGGCCCGGGGACAACGGTTTGAGGTGGAGTGTTTCGAAGGAAAAGTCGACGTAAAGACGCCTACGTCCCATACCATTATCACACGGGGGCAAATTGTAGCTTTTGAGAACGGACAGGCCCTGGAAATTGCACCTCAGTCGTCGGCACAACCGTCCTGGATGCGTGGGCAATTAGCCTTCCGCGCCGAAAACCTCGACCAGATTGTGGCGGAATTACAGCGACACTTCAACATCCGGATAGACGTGCGTTCGAATGCTTCATCCGAGCGTTTCACAGGCGTCGTTCCCGGTGACGATCCGTTGGTTGCCTTACATTTGATTGCCCGTACCTATAAGTTGCAGATCCGTCAGGCTTCCGCGAAAGCGTTCATACTCGATGCCATGGAATGAAAGGAAGGCTTACGCTGTTTCTTTTCTTCTCTTTCCTGCCTTTGTTGCGGGCACAGGTTCAACTGCCTTTGCGCGACGTACTTCTGTCAATTGAAAAACAACAGCATATCCATTTCAGTTTCCTGGAAGAAGATATCGCTTCGGTTTCTATCGTCCCTCCGCCCCCCTCCCTCAGCGGACCCCAACTCTTACAGTATTTAGAAGCCCAAACCTCGCTCCGCTTTGAAATCGTTGTGGAAGGCTATGTCAGTATCTCTGTTAAAGTCGATGACAATCCCTCGCTCGCACCAGTCCGATTGGGGGAAGTAGCGGTGCGCAACATCTTAACGACCGGTATCTCACGTAAGCAGGAAGGCGTCTTTGTAATCAAACCAGACAAGATGGGAATGCTGCCCGGACTTACGGAAACCGACATCCTTCAGGCGATGCAGCAGATTCCGGGGATTTACAGCGCCAACGACCTGGTTTCGGATCTCAACATCCGCGGAGGCACTCACGACCAAAACCTGTTTCTTTGGAACGGGATCCGGATGTTCCAGACGGGGCACTTCTTCGGACAGATTTCCGCCTTCAATCCCAACCTGAACAACCGCATTGAGATTACCCGCAACGGAAGCTCGGCCTTCTATGGCAATGCCGTTTCCGGGACGGTTTCAATCCAATCGTTGCCGGAACGGAACCGCGAATATGAAACCAGCGTAAGTTCGAACCTGATTTCCGCGGAAGCGAACACCCAGGTGAAACTGTCAGAACGCGCGTCGATTCGGGTATCGGCCCGCCGCGCTATTACTGACCTGGTGCGGTCACCGGCCTACAAAAGTTACTTTGACCGCGTGTTCCAAAATACCGTCGTCACACGGCCGGCGGAGAATGAAACCGTCACCTATACGGCCGACGAAGACTTTTACTTCTACGATGCCTCGCTGCAATACGACCAGCGGGTAGGTGAACGCAGTCGACTGGGCGTTTCCCTTATTGCGATGGACAATGCCCTGCAACTGATGGAGAACACGGCAAACGGAACCGCGGCTACCGCTAAAAACAGTGATTTGAGCCAACAGACGATGGGCGCGATCGGTTCGTGGCAAACCCGTTGGAGCGACGCCCAGGCTTCTAAAGCGGAAGTATATTACTCCTATTTCGACGTCGATTCGAAGAACGAGAAAGTCGATAACACCCAGGTTTTCACCCAAAACAACCGCGTGCAGGATTTTGGTATCCGACTCGAACAACGTGTCCGCCTCAGCGACAATCTCTCGCTGGCGGGTGGCTACCAGCACTTCCGAACGGCTATATGCAACGCCGACGCGGTTAACCAACCCGAGTATAGCCGCACGGTGAACTCCTACCTTCAGGAACATGCCGCCATTGGCGAAGCCGCCTGGGAGTGGGGTCGTCTGCGCACCAAAGGCGGACTACGGTTGAACTATATGGAGCAATTGGCGGCGTTTCGCGTAGAGCCACGACTTGCCTTTCAATATGTGCTGTCGAATAGGTGGTCGATGTCGTTATTGGCCGAACGGAAAAGCCAGACGATTTCGCAGATGGTCGAACGGCAACAAGATTTCCTCGGGATCGAAAAACGCCGTTGGGTTTTGTCGAACGGCGGATCGATTCCGATTCAAAAAAGTACACAGGCCGAACTCGGGTTCGCTTATAACGATAACAAGTGGCTAGTTACCTTTGACAACTTCTACAAAAAGGTATCGGGCATTACAACTGAGTCCCAATCCTTCCAAAACCAACTCGAACTGATTCGAATCACCGGCTCCTACGCTGTTTGGGGTTCAGAACTGTTGGTACAGCGTGATTTTCCTGGTTTTCGTACCTGGATGAGCTATAGTTTCAACCACAACCTGTACGATTTTCCCCTGCACTTCCCGCCGGAATTCGACAATAATTTTGAAATCGAGCATTTGGTGAACTTTGCAGGTATTGCCACGCTGGGCAAGTTCAAGGCCTCGATCGGAGGCAAATGGAGCAGCGGACGGCCGTATACCGAACCGTTATCAGAAACACTCGAGCCGGGGCAAAACCAAATCGCATACGGCACACCGAACGGCGCCCGGCTACCTTCGGTTTTACAACTAAACTTCTCCGCTTCGTACCAATGGGTGTGGGAAAAGGGACGACTCAGCGCGCAATTCGCCCTCTTAAACCTTTTCAACAGCCACAATCCGCTTAAACGCTATTACCGGATCGACCGCAACGACAACACCGTTGAAAAGGTCGATCTTTTTGCGATCGCCCGCACGCCGAATTTCAGTCTGCGATACGAATTCTAACAAAAAAAGCCCCCAGTGCGGGAGCCTTTTACTTTTATATTTCGGTATTACAACGCTACTTTTTCGAAGGTTAGGTTGTCGATGCTGCCATCTCCTCCGCTAATGTGGCGAAGCTGGATTTTCGTACTGCTACTGGAAATCACATCCCAGTCTTCATTCAGTTCTGTAAGCAGGACAGGATCCGTAAACAACAAACTGAAATCGACATCACTTGAAGCGCTGTCATCGTCGGCACCGTTATCGGTAACCAACCAGGTGCCTGTATAGGAATTGGAGCTATTAGCGGCGGTTACAACCATGGTCGAACCGAACGTAAAGGAATAGCCATTGAAATTCGAGGTTTGGTCGACGCCGTCTTCCGAATACAACGTCACCTTCCAACTGCCGTCCTGGACGATATTGGAAATGCCGGAAGCAGTAGGTCCGGAAACAGAGTCGTCTTCCGAACAGGCAATGTGGGAAAGACTAAGGCCTAAGAATGCAAGAATAAAAAGAGACTTTTTCATGGTTTGGTAGTATGAGTATTAGTTAAACGGGTATCCACCCGCTTTATTGTTTTAGAATTGAAAGTAGATGAACGGCTGTGGCCCGCTGCTTGCCGTTGCCGTTACCAGCCAAAACACCAGT
>DATGXZ010000282.1:0-23008 GCA_035298445.1 Flavobacterium sp. | reverse complement strand
AGTTGTGCTTCTCCGGATGCAATACCGCTTCGATAGCCGAAATGTCGGGCATGGCAATGGGCCCCGGCGGCAACCCGCCATACTTATACATATTATAAGGTGAATCGACCGCGAGGTCTTTGTTCAAAACGCGTTTGATGACCTGGTTGAAATTACCCGACGCGCGCTTAACCGCATAAATGACCGTGGGATCTGCTTCCAGTTTCATGCCGATGCGAAAGCGGTTCAGGTAGACGCCGGCCACCCGCGGGCGCTCGTCTGATTTGACCGTCTCTTTGTGCACGATAGAAGCGAGGGCCGATACCTGCAACGGCGTCAGGTTCTGCGCTTCGGCAGCCGCCTTGCGCTCGGGTGTCCAGAATTTCCGGTACTCCGACAACATGCGGTCGCGGAAGGTAATAGCATCGGTGTTCCAGAAAATCTCATACGAATTGGGCACGAACATACTCAACACATTATCCGGCGTAAACCCGTTCGTATCCAAAAAGGCCGGATCGGTAAACGCCGCCATCAGCGAGGTGCTGTCTGCTTCAATCTGGCCGGCGATGCGTCCGGCGAGGTCTTCGAGCCGCTCCTGGTTGTTGAATGCCAGGTGCAGCGGTTTGTTTTGACGGAGCGCTACGACGAGTTCGTTGTTGTTCATCCCTTTCGTCAGCAGGAAGCGTCCGGGTTTGACGTTGGTGTCGTATTTCTTCATTCCCGCCACCGACCGGAACTCATCGAGATTGTCGACATAGGGTTGCAGGCGTTTCACCACATCCTCGAAGGTGCTGTTGGTGGGTATTTCCACATAGACCTCTTCATCGGAAAATTTGGTATTGGAGGTAAAGATCCGGGCATAAAATATACCGCCCACCACGACGAGCGCCAACAAGAGCACGCCGCCACCGATCAGTAATTTCTTTTTCATTGGGTATGAATCAATTGGTAAAGTGCCTCATCGCGGTACCGTCCGTCACGGAGGTTCCACTCGCGCTTCAGGCCGCAGGAGGCGAAGCCAAAAGTAGTAAAAAGCCGAATGCTCGCTTCGTTTTCCGGATCGATATTTGCGTAAAGCTGGTGCAGATGCAGGGTGCGGAACGCATAATTGACCAACAACCCAAGCGCTTCCGTCCCGATTCCTTTTCCGCGTTCAGACGCATCGCTGATCAAAATGCCGACACCGGCCCGACGGTGCTGCGGATCGAAATCGAACAAATCGATAAGGCCGAGCGGTCGTTGCGTCTCTATCTCTTCTATTAAAAGCCGTAGTTGTTTCGCTTCATAGATATCCTGGTGGGCGTTTTCGAGGTACTGCCGGATCAGGAAACGGCTATAGGGCGTTTGGGTATGACTGGCTTCCCAGATAGCCGTGTCGTTTTCGACCCGATAGATGTAGTCGAGGTCTTCAGGCTCTAACGCCCGCAAATGGCAATGTGATCCGGTTAGCATCAGATGTCAATTTGGCCCGAGAATACAAACTTGGCCGGACCAATCAGAAAAACGTCCTTAAAACCCTTTCCTTCCGGACGGAACGAAACCTCCAGTTGCCCGCCTTCCACCTCAAGTCCTACGCGGTGTGCCGTCGTCTGGCCCGTAGCGTACATGGCCAGTGCCACGGCCGTAACCCCGGTGCCGCATGACAGGGTTTCGTCTTCCACACCCCGCTCGTAGGTACGGACGGCAAAACGCCCGTCGCCCAAAGCAGCTACAAAATTGACGTTGCTACCTTTGGCGCCATACAAGTCCGAATAGCGGATAGTAGCCCCTTTCGATTTCACATCCAGGTGACGGAGATCGTCGACCATTTCGACATGATGGGGCGAACCCGTGTCAAGAAATACATAGTCTTTATTCACAGAAACATCCGCCACGTCTTTCATCTGCAACGACACGATACCGTCATCGGATCGCGTGGCATGATGCGGGCCATCCGTCGCGATGAAATAGGCCGTGTCGGTGATCATTCCGAGTTGTGCGGCGAACGCCACCAGGCAACGTCCTCCGTTTCCGCACATACTGCTTTCGTTTCCATCGGAGTTGTAATATACCATACGGAAATCCGCAGCATCCATTCCTTCCAGCAGGATCAAGCCATCTGCCCCAATCCCGAAACGCCGGTCACACAATCGGGCGACCGTTGCGACGTCGTCTTTTGGGAAAAAACCCGACCGGTTGTCGATCATGACAAAGTCGTTGCCGGTGCCCTGGTATTTATGGAATTCAATCAGCATAGGAAGGTGGAATCTACCGACAAATTTAATGAAAAGTTAATCCTTGTTAACCACGCGTTAAGTAGCGTTGCGAGAAATCCAAAACTTTATAATTTTAGCTGTGTTTTTAACCCATAACTTATGAAAAGAGTATCTGATTTGTTTTTGGTCGCTCTTTTGAGCGGCGGCGTCACGCTCGGCGCTTATAAACTGCTTTTTGAAAACGGGAACGACCGGAAATCGATCGTGACCACAGCTACGGAAAGTCCGTATCGAGCGGTAGGACTTTCATCGGAAGCCGTTGATTTTACGGACGCGGCTGACAAGGCGGTGCACACGGTCGTACACGTGAAGAACGTTTCGTATCGCACCGTTACCAACCCGATTATGGAATTCTTCTACGGCTATGGTGGCAACCAGACACAGGAACAGGTCGGCACCGGTTCAGGGGTTATCATCTCAGAGGACGGCTACATCGTGACGAACAACCACGTCGTGAAGGATGCATCTGATTTGGAAATCACGTTGAATAACAAGAAAGTATACAAAGCGAAACTCATCGGCACCGATTCCAAAATGGATATCGCCCTACTGAAAATCGACGCCGATGAAAAACTGCCGTATGCGGTATTTGCCGATTCGGATAACGTGAAAGTGGGCGAATGGGTGCTGGCCGTCGGAAACCCCTACAACCTGAATTCGACCGTGACGGCGGGGATCATCTCAGCAAAAGCCCGTAATCTCGACACCAAGGGCATCCAGTCGTTCATCCAGACGGATGCAGCGGTAAACCCAGGTAACAGCGGTGGTGCACTCGTAAATACACACGGGGAACTGATTGGCATCAACACGATGATTTCGTCTATGACCGGGTCGTATGTAGGCTATTCGTTTGCCGTACCTTCCAACATCGCCCGTAAAATTATCGAAGACCTGATGGAGTATGGCAACGTCCAACGCGGCGTATTGGGCGTAAACGGTGCCGAAGTCAATGGTCCGTTCTCGAAAGAATACAAACTGAATGTCAGCGAGGGCTTCTACATCGGAAGCGTCGAGAAAAATTCAGGTGCTGAAAAAGCCGGTTTGAAAGAAGGTGACGTCATTACGAAAATCGACAACCGCGCCATTACATCGTTTGCCGACCTTTCCGGTTACATCAACACCAAACGTCCGGATGATAAAGTACAGGTGACCTTCGTACGCGGCAGCGACACCAAGACCGTGACCGTTGCCCTGACGAAAAACGAGTTCATCAGCAAGCAGTATAAAGGCATCGAATTCGAGAACATCACCGCCACCGACAAAAAGCGTTTCAACATCGGCTATGGCGTTAAAATCACGGATGTTACCAACGCCCGACTGGCGCCTTATGCGCAGGACCTCAAAGGTGGCGTCATCCTTAGGATCAACAACACCAAAATTGTAGATGTGGAGACAGCTACCAAAATGCTGTCGGGCGTCGACGACAATGAAAGCGTGCAAATTGAAATGTTGACAGCAAACGGACAGGTGGTACGTTTTATCCTCTAAATACCTCTTCTCCCCAAAAACAAACCGGCTCGAAAGGGCCGGTTTTTATTTATAGAAATCGCAACAATAAAAGATTTTTATTGAAAAATAAATTTTACGAAAACGTTTGAAATCAATAATTTTGCCGAAAATTGACAACACGGCAACATTATGAGCAACACTTCCGTTTACGAAAGGGAACTTTCCTTACAGGCTGACCGGCGCAGAGCTGGCGTCGAACTCATCAAACTCATCAGCGACGCCTGGTATGACAAAGCCATCGAGATGGTGCTTTTCCGCAACCAGCTTATCGATCGCAGCGTGGGCGACATCATCAACCTGCACGAATATGCCGGTGAGTTCGTCGGAAAGCCACTTTCTGTTTTTGACACGGTAGAAATCGCCAAGGCCATTTACGCACTTGACCTGGCTCCTTCCCGACTCGACATTGGTAAATTGACGTATGAATTCCGGATGGATGAAGACCGCTACAGCAATCCTATGGCGTTCATCATCGACCGCCTGCGTGATTCGAAACAAGGCGGTGACATCCAGCCAAAAGACGTGGTGTTGTATGGCTTTGGCCGTATCGGACGCCTGCTGGCGCGCGAACTCATGTCGAAAATGGGCAAAGGGACGCAATTGCGCCTCCGTGCTATCGTGACACGCGACAAAAACGACGCCGTCACGCTTGAAAAACGTGCCTCCTTACTTCGCAACGACTCGATCCATGGGGATTTTGACGGTTCGGTTGTCGCTGACACTAAGAACAACGCCCTAATCATCAACGGCACGACCGTTCACATCATTACCGCCAACGCACCCGAAGAAATCGACTATACGAAATACGGCATCCAGGACGCCTTATTGATCGACAATACCGGTGCCTTTACGACAAAAGAAGCGCTCGAGCGCCACATGGCGTCGCCTGGAGTTTCGAAGGTGCTGTTGACGGCTCCCGGAAAAGGCGTTCCGAACATCGTATACGGCGTCAACCACAACGATTTTAAGCCCGACGAAACGGATATTTATTCGGCCGCGTCATGCACGACCAACGCCATTACACCCATCCTGAAAGCGGTTGAGGACACGCTTGGGGTGAAGAAAGGCCACCTTGAAACCATCCATGCCTATACCAACGACCAAAATCTGGTCGATAATATGCACAAGAAATACCGCCGCGGACGTGCTGCGGCGCTGAATATGGTCATCACCGAAACGGGGGCTGGCAGTGCGGTGGCGAAAGCGCTTCCTTCCCTAACCGGAAAACTTACCTCAAATGCGATCCGAGTGCCCGTTCCGAACGGTTCCCTGGTCGTACTCAACCTGGAGGTAGGTAAGAAAACCAGTGTAGAAGAAGTGAATTCCATCATCAAGCGCTATGCACTCGAAGGCGAACTGGTGGAACAAATCAAATACTCCCTAAGCAATGAGCTCGTGTCGTCGGATATCGTGGGGACCTCGGCGCCGTCGATCTTTGACAGCAACGCGACAATCGTATCGGCCGACGGTAAAAACATCGTGCTGTATGTGTGGTACGACAACGAGTATGGCTATAGCCACCAGGTAATGCGTTTGGCAAAGTACATTGCAAAGGTGCGGCGGTACACGTATTATTAATGGAGAATTGATAATTGATAATTGATAATTGACAATTGATAATCCGTTCTTTAGGGGACGGATTTTTTGTTGTCGGAAACCTAAAAGCTAGATAGAACGCAAAAAGAAAGGGCCGCCCCAACTGGGACAGCCCTTTTTGTATTTCAGCATGGAGGTTTTACGCCTCTCCTGCCTGTGCAATCAGGTTCAGTGCCGAACCGGCTACAAACCAGCCGATCTGGCCCTCGTTGTACGTATGGTTTGCGAGGATGATGTCTTTTGAACCATCCTGGTGCACGAACTCAAGTGTCAACGGTTTGCCCGGTGCGAATTCAGTCAGGTCGAGGAAGTTAATGGTGTCATCCTCCTGGATCTTATCATAATCCGCTTCGTTGGCGAACGTCAGTGCCAGCATACCCTGTTTCTTCAGGTTGGTTTCGTGGATACGGGCGAACGACTTCACCAATACCGCTTTTACACCAAGGAAACGCGGTTCCATGGCCGCATGCTCACGCGACGACCCTTCTCCATAGTTGTGGTCGCCCACTACAATTGAAGGGATGCCCTGTGCTTTATAGGCACGTTGCACCGCCGGTACTGCTTCATATTGACCTGTCAGTTGGTTCTTCACGCTATTCGCCTTTTGGTTGAATGCATTGACGGCACCAATGAGCATGTTGTTCGAGATATTGTCGAGGTGACCGCGGAAACGCAACCACGGACCTGCCATTGATATGTGGTCGGTAGTACATTTACCAAACGCCTTGATCAGCAGTTTGGCCCCACTGATGTTCTTGCCGTCCCATGCATCGAATGGTGCCAGCAGTTGAAGACGTTCAGATGTTGGACTAACCGCTACCTGCACCTTCGATCCGTCTTCAGCCGGAGCCTGGTAACCCGGATCGTCAACGGCGAAACCACGTGGCGGCAATTCAGCGCCAGTCGGCTCATCGAGGCGTACTTCTTCGCCATCTTCGTTGATAAGCGTATCGGTAAGCGGGTTAAAGGAAAGGTCGCCGGCGATGGCCAAGGCTGTCACCAACTCAGGCGAACCTACGAACGCCAGGGTGTTGGGGTTACCGTCGGCACGCTTCGAGAAGTTGCGGTTGAACGAGTGCACAATTGTGTTGCGCTGCTCTTTCTCGGCTCCTTCACGATCCCACATACCGATACACGGTCCGCAGGCATTGGCAAATACCGTCGCATTGATTTTATCGAAGATATCGATGAAACCGTCGCGTTCGATGGTATAACGTACTTGCTCAGAACCCGGAGTAATGGTGAACTGTGCTTTTGTTTTCAGTTTTTTATCGGCTACCTGCTGCGCCAATGACGCGGCACGGGCGATGTCTTCGTAGGACGAGTTCGTACACGACCCGATCAGACCCACTTCAATACGAAGCGGCCAATCGTTCTTGATCGCTTCCTCTTTCATTTTGGAAATCGGTGTCGCCAAATCCGGTGTGAACGGGCCGTTCAGGTGCGGCTCGAGTTCCGACAGGTTGATTTCGATTACCTGGTCGAAGTATTGTTCTGGGTTGGCATACACTTCCGGATCGGCTGTGAGGTAAGGCGCGATGGCGTTGGCCGCATCTGCCACATCCGCACGTCCGGTCGAACGCAGGTAGCGATCCATCGATTCGTCGTACCCGAAAGTTGACGTCGTGGCACCGATTTCAGCGCCCATGTTACAAATGGTTCCTTTTCCGGTACATGACATAGCCGTGGCGCCTTCGCCGAAATATTCTACAACGGCACCTGTTCCACCTTTTACGGTAAGGATACCGGCTACTTTCAGAATGACGTCTTTAGGAGCGGTCCAGCCTGAGAGTTTACCCGTCAGTTTTACCCCGATCAGTTTCGGGAATTTCAGTTCCCACGCCATACCCGACATTACGTCAACAGCGTCAGCACCTCCGACACCGATAGCGATCATTCCGAGTCCGCCCGCATTAACGGTATGCGAATCCGTACCAATCATCATCCCGCCCGGAAACGCGTAGTTCTCGAGCACGACCTGGTGGATGATACCGGCACCCGGTTTCCAGAAACCGATACCATATTTGTTTGAAATAGAGGAAAGGAAGTCAAATACTTCGTTGCTTTGTTGTTTTGCCACCGCCAAATCGGTCTTGGCATCCACTTTCGCCTGGATAAGGTGGTCGCAGTGTACGGTTGTAGGTACGGCCACTTTCGGTTTTCCGGCGTGCATAAACTGCAACAGCGCCATCTGGGCCGTTGCATCCTGGCAGGCCACGCGGTCAGGCGCGAAATCAACGTAGTCTTTGCCGCGCGTAAAGGCGGAAGACGGCATTCCGTCCCACAGGTGGTTATACAGGATTTTCTCAGTAAGGGTGAGCGGACGCCCCACGATTTCACGCGCTTTGTTCACGCGATCCGGCATGTTGGCATACACTTTTCGGATCATTTCAATATCAAATGCCATATAACAGAGTAATTGTTTGTTTGGTAGCGCAAATTTACGGATAATCCATCAACGTTGCACTATTTACAATAAATTACCCCTTCGAGACAATAATTAATGTCAAATCCTTAATTTTGATGGGTATTTTTAAATAAACTCCACCATTGTCTGAAATTATTGCCTAATTGTTAATTTCAGGCCTTTTTTTTGTCGATTTCGGAAAGCGCTATCGATAGCGGGGATATAGAATTGTTCTAAATTAGCCTTTTAGATGAAAAAGCGATTGATTCGGATTGTACTGACGGTAGCCCTTTTGGGGATGCTGGGAGCGGGTATCTGGTATGCCCAACTCACCACCCGCCACAAAGCTATTGTCAAAACGTGGCTGCTGCAGCACACTGGTATTGCGGATGCTTCCTGGAAGACATCAAATGCCAGCGGCCACTACCGGATGGTGTCGCCCACGTTTCTGGTAGACGGCATCTACAAGTCGATGGAAGGACCGAAGGCGTCCAGCTACGTGCAATTGACGCCCGACAGTTCCCTGATTTGGATCACGCGATTTGATGTGAAAGCATTCGATGCCAAGTCGGGCGAACAGTTGTCAAATGACTTCATCTGTCACACGAACATCGACTTCAATGACGCCGCGTATTTCTCATCATTCGGACTCCACGATCGGGTCGGACAGCAGTATCCGCGGATGACGTCATTGTCGCACGGGCTCGAGGACTTTGCATTACCGAAAGGCTTTGGCATTCCGATGAAGGGAAATGAATTGCTGTATGTGACCACAGAAACCCTCAACCATAACGATCCCGACATCCGGAAATGGGTACGGCATGAAATCGACATCGACTATGCCCGTGAACGGTTGAAACCTTTGATGAGCCGGACGGTTTTCATCCAGCTACCCTATGACAAAGCCGATCCGTTCAAAGGACCACTCGATCCAGGTGCGACACAGTGCCTTCCGGTCGAAACGAAAAACCATAGTTACACTGATCCGAGCGGACAAACGTATTCTGGCCATTGGGTGATTCCGCCGGGAAAACGCACGTATCGTGCTTCGATTGACGATATGCTACGACTGAAAGACAGTGCACGCCTTCACGCGGCAGCGCTGCACGTGCATCCGTTTGCGACCCGCATGACATTGCGGGATGTGACGACGGGTAAGACAGTATTTGAAAGCACAATCCGCAACCATCGGAACCGAATTGGAATCGACCGAATTGGTGATTACGTTTCAGAAGCCGGCACGATGCTATATGCCAACCACTCGTATGAACTGGTGTTAGAAACCGATAATACAACGGCTGTCAACCAGGATATGATGGGCAGTGCCTTCCTGTTTTTTTACGATGCGGAACTAGATCAGAAAATCAATACAAAGAAGCGATGATCTTTTCGATCGACATGCCTTCTGCATCGGCCTTGTAATTCTTCACCACCCTGTGACGCAGGATGCCGATGGCCACCGCGCGTACGTCTTCGATATCTGGCGAAAACTTTCCATTAAAGGCAGCGTTTGCCTTGGCGGCGAGTATGAGGTTCTGCGACGCACGAGGCCCGGCGCCCCAATCGACGTAGTTCCGAACGATGTCGGTCGCCATTTTGTTATCGGGACGGGTCTTACTCACCAATGACACGGCATACTCAATCACATTGTCTGCCACTGGTATTCGACGGATCAGGTGCTGGAAGTCGATGATTTCCTGGGCCGAAAACAGCGGTTGAATGGATTGGCTTTTGTCGGATGTCGTGCTCTTCACTACCTGCACTTCCTCTTCGAAGGTAGGGTAATCGAGTTTTATGGAGAACATGAAACGGTCAAGCTGGGCTTCCGGAAGGGGATACGTTCCTTCCTGCTCGATCGGGTTTTGGGTCGCCAATACGAAGTACGGCAAATCGAGCTTGTAGTTATGTCCGGCAATGGTCACGGCACGTTCCTGCATCGCCTCCAAAAGAGCCGCCTGTGTTTTAGGTGGCGTACGGTTGATTTCGTCCGCCAGGATGATGTTGGCAAAAACAGGGCCCTTGATGAATTTGAATTGTCGGCTTTCGTCGAGTATCTCACTACCGAGGATATCCGACGGCATCAGATCGGGCGTAAACTGTATCCGCTTGAAATCGAGGCCAAGTGCCTGCGAAATTGTGTTGACCATCAGCGTCTTCGCCAATCCGGGCACACCGACCAACAGCGCGTGTCCGCCCGAAAAAATACTGGTCAGGATCTGGTCGACGACTTCCTCCTGCCCTACGATGACTTTTGCGATTTCTTTTTTCAGCGCATTGCGCTTCTCTACCAACTGTTGTATAGCCGTAACGTCAGACATGTCGTTTGGTTTGATTATTTCTTGAGCCAGTTATTCGTGAATGGGCAATCGCGGAAGTCGCCGTTGATTTTGACGTAGGTGTCCTTAATTTTCTCGGCCATCCACTTCCCTACTTCACGAATCTGTTTTTCTTTAAGGGCGAGCTCTTTGATTTTAAGGTAATCTTTTGCGTAATCCGCCGTATGCGATGGAATGCGGTTGGTGACCATGATCAGTTTCCAGATGCGTTGGGTGGTTTCGTCCTGGTCCTGGATCGGTTGGGACACCTCGCCCGTCTGCAGGCCGGATACCTGGCTGTAAAGGGACGGATCCATTTTCGTCAATTCGAACTTGGTATCCAGTGTACGTGGGTTCACCAACTGTCCGCCGTTCGCCCGGGTTTCTTTCTCATCCGATTCACTGCGCGCGGCATCCGCGAAGGAAATCTCGCCTCCGACTATTTTGTTGCGTATGTTGATGGCTTTCTCCTTAGCTTCCTGCATCTCCGCATCGGTGATTTTAGGTGTTAGAAGGATATGACGAAGGTCGACTTCCTGTCCGCGTATTTTTTCTACGAGGATGATATGGAATCCGTAAATGGTTTCGAAAGGTTCCGATATCTCCCCTTCTCCCAAACTGAACGCCACATCTTTAAACTCCTTGATAAACGGGGTTTTACGGGTCATTTTGTAGAAACCACCATTCGATTTCGAACCCGGATCCTGTGAATACAGTACAGCTTTACTGAAAAAGCTTGACTCACCTGACAGCACCTGTCGCTTGAACTCTTTAAGTCGTTCGATGACTTTCTGTTTTTCGTTCTCCGACACCTTGGGTTTGATGACGATTTGTGCTACTTCAAGTTCGTCGTTGAACAATGGTAACTCATCTTTTGGAATCCGCTTGAAGAAATTGCGCACTTCTTCCGGCGTGATCTCGATCTTATCGATGATTTTCTTCGTCATCTCGCTGCTGAGGCGGTTGAGCTTCAGGATTTCGAGGAATTCGGAACGGAAATCGGCCTCAGAATCTTTTTTGTAAAGTTTCACCAGTTTGTCGACGGTCGAACCGGGGCCGAGTTGTTCAAGCATGGCCGCGATACGCTCTTCCATTTGAGCGTTGAGTTCGGCGTCACTGACCGTAATACTGTCCTGCGTAGCCTGGTGGGCATACAAACGATCCTCCATCAGCTTACCCAGTAATTGGCAGTCAGTAATGTCTTTTGCGGATTCGCCCGAGGCGGTAATTTCCACACGTGCCTTATCAATGTCTGAATAGAGAATCAGGTAACTTCCCACCGTCGCCACGATGCCATCCACTTTCTGGCGTTGCCCGCTTTTTTTGGCTGCCGGCACGGTGTCGCGGATAATCTCCTGCGCCGACACAGTCAATGAAGACAGTACCAGAAAGGCGACCAGCAGTTTAGGGCTTTTTATAAATTTCATACGTTTCATTTTTGATGGCATCATCTGTAATATCCTTTTCTATTTTCTTAATCATATCGAGCCTGCGACGGTTCAATATGACTTCCTTCAATGTGGGTTTCAGGAAGGAATAGGGCGCAATCTCATTTCGATCGACCACATCCCGGACCTTCACCAGGTACACCCCTGATCCTTCCGCCCGTTGGTAGGAAATACCGGGCGAGATGAACTCGTTCCGGTTTTCCGGCGTAATGAACGGCAATCGGCGGTAAATTTCGTTCATCTCGACCCAAACTGAATCGTTTAACGCCGAATTCTGGAACTGCAACTGGTACGTGTCCCAGAACTTCTTATCCGATTTCCGAAAATCCAGGAACTTCGAACGGATCTGTCCGAACTTCGGATGGTCTTTCGGCACGTTGATGTACCGCAGCCGCACCAGCATTCCGGTTGCCCTGAAGTTATCCCGATTTTCATCGTAATAGGCCTTCAATTCCGTCTCCGTTACCAGTGTATCCACACTTTGTTGTACCAATTGCTCGAGGTACGCTTTCGTGTAAAGGTCGACTTTATAATCGCGGATCAACCGATTGAACTCCTCTTTCTTCTCCTTACCGACGTTTCGTTCTGCCGCCTCCATCAACAACTTCCCCGCGGCCCAACGGTCGATAAATGCCTTTACCATGGCGACGCTGTCTTTGGGGGATGTTCCGGCGGGCATGAGGCCCACAAGGTCGGACGGATACAAATAGGATTTGCCGACACGTGCTATCGCTCCTTTTTTTGCTTCGGGCTTACTACAGGCACAAAACAGCAACAGGAACCCTATAACGGCGGCGCGCGTCACTTACGGCTTGATTTCTTTTTTCACACGCGCAAACGCGGCCTGGTCTACCTGCACCGAAAACTCCTTTTTCAGATTGGTAACCCAATTTTCCTCGAGAAACTGTTGGTAGTCGTTAATGACTTTACCTTTGGCTTCTTCCATTGTGCGGGGTCCGGCGGGAATCGTATCAAGCACCTTCGCGGCAAAGAAGTACGACCCTTTTTTGACCGGCTCCGTTACCCCTTTCTTCATGGTCACGTTAGATGGCAACACGTCGCTGCCTTCTTCAAACGTACCCTCTGTTACCATGACATTCACCGCCTCTTTCGTGTTCAAAGCCGCTTTGATGGCAGTCGCATCTTTCCCTTCCTTCAGCATCTTCTGTGCCTTCTTCAGCACGTCTTCCTTGGTAGAAGAAACCATCATCACCTTGACGCGGTTCTTCCACTGATAGCGGTCTTTATGGAGATTATAAAAATCTTTCAGCCCGACCGTGTCCGTTTTCGATTTTTCCCAGATTTCCTTTTCCATAAGGTCGAAAAGCAGCAATCCATCGCGGTACTCGGTCATGACGTCAGCAAACTCGGGGAACTCATTCTCGAGGTTGTCGTTATAATACTTATTCAACTCGCTATCGAGGAAGCTTTGGTAATAGGCATCGATTTGACGTGCCAGCGGCTTGATTTCCGCTTTTTCACGTTGTTCGGTTGCGATATGATTGAGGAAGTCGGTGCCGGTCAGCTTGCGGTCGGCAATCGTTACCAACGTTTTATCGTAGGGCTTTGTATCGGTTGGAAGCGCCCATTTGCTTTCATAGATAGCATCCGACACGGCTTTAGTTGTTGCTGTATACACTTTGTCGTCACGCTTGATCGTATACTTTTTCCGCAGTTTTTCGTTCATCGATTCGACGATGAGGCGCGAACGGTCGTCGCGTTTGATTTTAGACTCAAGGTCGGTTTTCATCTCATCGAACGTCTTAACGGGAAACTTCTCCAGCAACTTGACGATGTGCCATCCGAAAGCGGTTTCGAACGGTTCCGACACCGCATGGTCTTTGGTAAGCGAAAAAGCGACATCCTCAAATTCCTCCGAACTCAATTCTCCCGAAGCAAAGCGCCCGATCTGGCCGCCTTTCGAAGCCGACGTCTTATCGTCGGAAAACTGTTGTGCAAGGGCTTCGAAGTTCTCACCCTGCTTCAGTTTTTGGTAGATCTCGTCAATAGTGGTCTTTGCCTTCGCCGCTGCTTCTTTGTCATCGGTAGACGGCTTACTGATCATGATGTGGGCGACAGAAACCTCTCCCCGGTTATCGCGGATGTCTTCTACTTTGATTAGATGGTAACCGAATCGGGTCCGGACAATGCCCGACACTTGTCCGTTCGGTGTTTTGTAAGCGCCCGTTTCAAACGGATACACCATGCGGAAGGCGGAAAAATAGCCCAACTCTCCTTTGTTTTCTTTTGCGCTGGGATCTTGCGATGATTCCTGTGCCAGTTTTCCAAAGTCTTCACCGGCAAGTGCGCGTTTGCGAATATCCTGGATCTGCTTGTACGCCTTGAGCGTGTCGGCCGGCGTGGCATTCTCATCGACAAGTATCAGGATATGCGCCGCCTTGATTTCCTTTAGATAGCGATCATACGCCTCTTGCATCAACTCGTTGGTCACCTTGGAATCCGTAAGGTAATTTTTGGCGAGTTGGTTTCGATAGGTCTTGAGCTCCGCCTGGTACTTTGGATTGTCCTGGAGGTTCTGGCGGTATGCTTTGGTGATTTTCAGTTTGTATCCGATGAAAAGGTCGAGATACTGGTCAAGGTCTTTTTGGGACTCGTCCTTGACGAGATCGAGGTTCTTTTTGTATACCCGGGCGAACTCATCGGTGTAGAACGGCTTGCCGTCAATGGTAAAGAGCACCTCTTTCTTTACGGACTGTCCGTACGCGGCGAGGCCTGCGCAGAACAGCAATCCTAAGAACAGTTTTTTCATTTCAGGATGCGGATAAATCAGTTTTGTCAGGCTTTTTTGGGCGCGGCGATATCGGCCGTCCGGACCCGGAAAAGCCGAACAAAATTAACAATTCGCCCCGGCTGTGCAAGATTCCTGCTTAGTATTAACACAATATTAAAAAGATTGACAAACCCGCTGCCGAAGCGTCACATTTTTGTCACGATAAACTCGCTGCGTCGGTTCTGCTGGTGTTCGGCTTCCGTGCAGTCGACGCCATCCGCACATCGGTTGACCAGACGGCTTTCCCCAAAACCTTTTGCCGCCAGTCGGAAGGAGGCAATACCTCGTTTTTGCAGCCACGCCATGGTCGACTTTGCACGCCGATCCGAAAGTTGCTGGTTGTAGGTCTTGGGCGCACGGCTGTCGGTATGCGAACGGATTTCGATACGCATCAGCGGATATTGCTGCATGAGGTTGTATACTTTTTCCAGTTCCAACGCGGCATCAGGCCGGATGTCTGACTTGTCTGTGTCAAACTTGATTTCCGGGATATTAAGCACTTTCGCTACATCGTCGCCCTCTTTGAAACGACGCTTGCGCTTCTCTAGTTCGAGATTCACTTGGGTTTTACCTACTTCTTCCGGAATGCTGATTTCGATTTCCTTGGTCGCGAAATGGAGTTTGGTCGCGCGGAGGTAATACTTCTTCCCACATTTCACCTGGAAACTAAAAGCCCCAAACTCGGCGGCGTATTGCTGGGTGATCATAGTAAAATTCTCATCGAAGAGCGTTACCTGCGCGTCAACGAGGAAATCGCCCGTCTCTACATCCACCACATGGCCAGCCAATGCCTGCTCGCAGACGATTTTCCGGGTTTCGGTAAAACGGTACACATCATCCGACCCCATACCCTTCGGACGATTGGAGCTCAGGAAACCGTTCCGGCTCTTGCTGTCAATCATGAACGCGAAATCATCAAAAGGGGTATTCGCCGGTTCTCCGATATTCTCTACTGTAAAATGCCCCTTGTCGTCGGGCGTTGCTACGAAAATGTCGAGTCCGCCTAGTCCCGGATGCCCTTCCGAAGCAAAATACAACTCCCCGTCATCTGAAACAAAAGGAAAGGTTTCACGGGCCTCGGTGTTGATGTCCTCTCCTAAATTAATCGGCTCTCCGAACGTTCCATCGCGGTTGATGGACACCTTGAAGATGTCGGAATCTCCTCGCGTGCCCGGTCGGTCGGACGCAAAATACAGGGTCCGGTCATCGGGCGACAACGCCGGATGTGCGCAACTGAAATCATCACTATTGAAGGGCAGTTCTTCAACATCGATCCACCCAACCCCATCGAACGTCGCTTTGTATATCTTCAAGAGTGTCGTCTTCTCTTTACTGGTGCCTTTTTCACCGTCGGCAAAGTTGTTTCGGGTGAAGTACATGGTTTTCTTATCCTTGGCAAAGGTCGCGGTCGACTCGTTGAACTTGGTATTGACGTCTTTAGAGAACGGTTCGGGTTTGGAGAAACCGCCGTCTACCTTTGCTTTCGCAGAATATAGTTGACTGAATGCCTCGCCGGTCCATTTCATTTTACGACTCGCCGGACCGCCGGTGTCACGGGCGGTAGCGAAAACCAGTTCATCCCCAAAAAAGGCCGTGCCATAATCGGAGTAGGGCGAGTTGATACCGGCGTTGACGATATTGAACCGGCCCGAATTCCGGGCAATCCGTTTAAGATAGTCTTTCTGTGCAGCGAAAAGTTCGGCCCGTCGGTCGCCATTAACTTTCTGCGAAAACAGCGTCATGATGGAATCAGAACTAGCATACCGCCCGATTGATTTTAGCGACTGTGCATATCGGAAATAGTACTTTGCGTCGGGTGCGACACCTAAAACGAACAATTGTCGGTACCACTGTGCAGCCTTCGTAAAATCGGCGTTGAAGTAGTAGGAATCGGCTAGTTTCTGAAATAATTCAGGTGATTTATAGCCTTTTGCCGCCACTTTCTCATAGAGTTCGATGGCATCGAAATACGAATAATCGTTGTATTTTTTATCCGCTGCGTCGAGGCGCGCGTTTTGGGCGCTCACCACCCCCGACACCAAAACGATCCAAACGAGAAAATGCTTTATCATAATCAAGGACGGAAAAGAAAACCTGGTTTCCGACGTTTCTTTCGTCAAAAACCAGGCCTCTCTATTTCATGTTGTAATTAAAATTCTACGACGATGAACTGGCTACGACGGTTCATCTGGTGTTCTGCTTCCGTACATTTCACGCCATCGGCACATTTGTTGACCAGTTGCGTTTCACCATATCCACGACCGGTAAGGCGTTTCGGATCGATACCGTTACGCACCAACCAGGCGATGGTTGATTTCGCACGGCGATCGGAAAGGCGTTGGTTGTATTCATGCGTCTGACGGCTGTCGGTGTGCGAACGAACATCGATACGCATGGTAGGATATTGGTTCAACACGGCCAGGATTTTCTCCAACTGGAACGCTGCATCCTTCCGGATGTTCCACTTGTCAAGGTCGAAGTAGATCGTTGGGATGTCAAGCACATCTGGTTGTGCAAGATCCGTTCCTTCTTCGATCTTAACAAAACGTTTCTTGATTGTAAGTGGAAGGTAGGTATTTCCGCCATTCTTTGGCAGTTCGAACGGCATTTCGGTGGTTTCGTAATCCACTTTGTCTGCACGCACATAGACTTTCGATTCGCAATCGACCGTTCCAAGGTTATAGTAACCCTTCGCGTCGGTGTTGACGGTTTTGATTTTCTCCATTTCAGCATCGAAAAGCGTCACCTGTGCATCGGCAATCGGCTCATTTGAATCGCTGTCGCGGATGACTCCTTCGATCAACTGCTCACAGTTCAGCTTACGCAACTCCGTGAACTTATAGATGTCGTCGAATCCTTTTCCACCGTCGCGGTTTGACGTAAAATAACCGGTGCGGGTTTTGGTGTTGATGATGTAGGCAAAATCGTCGCGACGGCTGTTCAGCGGCTGCCCGAGGTTTTGTACGCTACGGAAGGTACCGTCAGACCGCATACGTGCCACGAAAACGTCTAGTCCACCGAGACCGGGATGTCCATCAGAGGCAAAATACAGTTCACTTTCATCTGACATGAACGGAAACGTCTCACGACCCGGTGTATTGATCCCAGGTCCGAGGTTGACCGGTGTTCCAAAACTACCGTCGTCGTTAATCGCTACTTTATAGAGATCCGAATCGCCAAGTGAACCGGGCATGTCGGACGCAAAGTAGAGCGTTTTCTCATCCGGACTCAACGCAGGGTGTGCGGTACTGTACTCTGGACTGTCGAACGGCAACTCGATGACATTTCCCCACGCTCCGTTAACGAAAGACGCACGGTATAGTTTGAGACGTGTGATTTTGAAACGATCGGTTCCCTGACGACCCGCGTAGTAGTTATTACGGGTGAAATACATCGTATTGCCGTCTTTCGTGAAAACCGGTGATGCCTCGTGAAACTTCGTGTTGATTTCTTTTGAGAAACGATACGGTTTACCTGGAATTGAATCGAAATCACCTTTGGTATCGGCCCCATATAGGTTGGTAAAGTTCTTGTAGTTCCAGCTGTGACGGCGCTTCGAGATGCCGCCGGTGTCACGTGCTGTGGCGAATACCAGTTGGTTCCCCATTAATGCAGAACCGTAGTCGGAGTACTCGGAGTTTACACCTGCATCTTCTATGTAAAAACGCTTGGAATTCAGCTTAATGATCTCCAGATAATTCCGGTTATCCACGAAATTCTTGGCCCTCTGATCGTTGCCGGCGAGCTCGTTGAACTTCTCGAGCATCTTATCGGCCTCTTCATATTTCCCTGCCGATTTCAGCGCCTGCGAATACCTGTAAAAGTACTCAGGACGCTGGTTCGGGTTCATGGTAAAGAGTTCACGGTAGATGGGTTCCGCTTTTTCGTATTCCGCGTTGAAAAAGTAGGCGTTACCTAGCTTCTGGAACATTTTCTCGTCTTTATATCCCCTGGCTGCGATTCGCTCGTAAATCTTGATTACATCCACATAGGCGTAATCCTCATAGCGATTCTCGCCTTTTTTCAAGGCCGCTTTCTTTTGGGCGAAAGCGCTTCCGGAAAGAAGGCTGAAGGCAATCAGCAGGAATATCGGTCTTAATTTCATGTCTGTGGATTTTGCGTTAGAAGAAACGAGGCGAAATGACACGGTCGTAATTTTTGAATAGTTCGAACCTCAGGAAAATTTCATGTGATCCGGAATTGTAGTTCGCCAGACGCGTTGTTTCCATATCATAACCATATCCGAGGAACCAGGAATCCGTAATCTGGAAGCCCGCCATCGCACTGAAAGCCGCATCCCATCGATACGCCACACCCGCAACAAACCGGTCATTGAACATAAAGTTCCCCGAAAGGTCTACCTGCAACGGCGCTCCGTTTACGATCTTCGTCAAAAGTGCCGGCTTGAATTTGATGGTCTCGTTCAGGTCGAAAACACGACCTGCGATGAAGTAGAGGTGCATTTTCTCGCTTGCCACCGAATTCGTGTTGTTTTCGTAATGTTTCGTTTCCAACATATGCGGAATCGAAAGTCCAAAATAGGTTTGGTCGGAATGTCAATAGATACCCGCACCAATATTCGGGGTAAAACGGTTGTCTACATTTTGTGGTAAGGTCGTACCCGGAGGGACTGTCAACTTTGTAAAATCGACATTGAGGAGATTCGCACTGGCTTTCAGACCAAATGACATTTTCCACTCATTACCCGTACGGATGGTATACGACACATCGGCCGCGATATCGTTCTCCTCCGAAATACCGATTTCATCGTTAACGACCGACAGGCCGAGTCCGATTTTACTGTTCGCAATCGGTGTATGGATGGAAACGTTATTAGTGACAGGCGCCCCATCGAGACCGACCCATTGGGCACGGTGGAGGGCGAAAGCACTTAGTACACCCCTTGAACCTGCATACGCCGGGTTGACGTTCACCGTGTTATACATATACTGTGTATACTGCGGATCCTGTTGGGCGTAGATGCAACCTGTGAGCATCAGGGCAAAAATCACGATTCGTGTTCTCATATGTACGTTGTTTAACCCGGGAGGCCTGTCGACCTCCCGGAATTAAGTTTTTATCGGGTTAAATGTAAGAAACCTGTTTTCTCCCTGCCATTATTTCCGTCCTTATATCTCAGGATATAGAAATACGTTCCTTCTGGCAACGGATCTGAACTGCTGATTGTCACACGTCCGGCGGAGTATCCGCGGAAGGCTTTATCAAGGTTGTTGTAATCCTTGGTTTCATACACCAGGACACCCCAACGGTTGTAAATCTCAATCGAGATATCTGAGTAACAGGTCAGTCCGTCGATCTGCAGGTGTTCGAAGTCGTAACCTGTTGCACCCGGCATACCGCCGACATACACCAAGTTGTTCACGACTACCGTACACGGAGCCACTGGCAGTGGCGTCACGGTTGGGTTGTCAAGGTTGTTATCCGAGCCGTCGGATACATCCGATACTTCCTCACCATTAGGTCCAATACCTCTGACGCTCGCCTGGTTGACGACCTGGCCGAGTTCGATATCGGCTTCCGTCAGTATGTAGCTGCCTGTAACCTGAACCGATTCACCCGGCAACAATGTGCCGATAGAAATGGTGCTCTGGATACCCGTCGTAGTTGAATCGAAGTCAACCGGTACAGTTGTATCGGTCAGCTCAACGCTTACCAGTGTGGTATCACCCGTATTGGTCACTGTAAACACATAGCTGATAGTTTCTCCAGGTTCTGCATAACTGTTACCATTTTCATCCATGAATGTTCCCTGTTTCACTACTGCGATTTGACTAGTCTGAACAAGCGTCGTAATCGTACAGTTATCCTCACCGTTAGTAGCGTCGCCATCGTCAGACAGATCGCTGATTACCGCACCACCGATCGCTGCCACACCGCTTACGGATGCACAGTTGATGACGTTGCCTGCGATCAGGTCTTCATCGGTTACGTCATACGACGGCACCGTGAACGTCGCTGTCTGGCCTGGCTCAAGCGTGCTTGGCGAGATCGGCTGGTTGGTGATGCCCAACAAGTCGTCGGTCAGGGTCAGCGTATTCACTGTTACGTTTCCGCTGTTGGTCAGCGTGAACGTGTAGTCGATGTGACCGTTTGCACCATCCGCTACGAATACCGCTGTCTTGATAAGGGTAAGGTCACCCTGTGGCAACAGCGCCACGCAGGTCGGATCGCTGGTACCGATACCGTCGTTGTCGGATACGTCACCTACGTCGTCGCTACCTACGACACTCGCCGAGTTGCAAATGCTGCCGGAGTTGATCATCGCCTGGGTGATATCCATATCGAGTGAGAAGTTATACGTAACGCCCGGAGCCAGCGATGCTGTAATGTCTGCACCGTTGATCGCGAGTAATGCATCGTACAATTTCAGGTTCTCAACCGTTGTGTTTCCGGTATTGGTGATCGCAAACGTCCACGTGATGTGTTCACCTGCTTCGTATATACCGTCGCCGTCTTCGTCGACTTTAGCACCGGTCTTGATTACCACGATATCACGTACCTGTTGCAGTGGTGTGATGGTCGGATCACTTTCACCCGTTCCGTCATTATCGGAAACATCGGTTACTGGAGTTCCACCTGTATCACCTGAAACGGTAGCCGAGTTGACAATCTCACCGGCATCGATATCTGCCTGGGTGATCGCATAGTCAGCTTCCGCAATACCGACCTGACCAGGTGCTAGCGTAGGTGGGTCCAAGTTAAGGTTGGTAACCTGGATCGGTGCATCATTGATTTCGATGTTATCCACCGTAACGTCACCCGTATTGGTAACTGTAAACGTATAGGTAATCGTGTCACCTACATTCGGAATACCGTCCGGACCTGGGTCGAGAACTGCAGTCTTAATCAGCTCAAGTGCAGGTTCTGGCGTGTTGCCCACCGTAATGGTCACTGTAGCCGTTGACGTATCACCGTCTGCATCGATAATGGTATACGTGAAGCTGTCACCACCGAAGTAGCCTGTGTTCGGCGTATACGTAATCGTATCATCGGTCGGATCGGCAGGCGTGCCGTTGTTGTTCAGCGTAGCCGAGCCGTTTGCAGGCTGTGTGGCTACGATGATCGTACCGACATTCGGACCGTCACCACCGAACGTATCGTTCGCGAGTACGTTGATTGCTACTGCAGTATCCTCTGTGGTAGAAGCCGAGTCATCCGTTGCTACCGGTTGGTCGTCAACTGGTGTGACTACGATGAATACAGTTGCCGTTGACGAGTCGCCATCCGCATCCGTGATGGTATACGTGAAGCTATCGTTACCGTTGTAGTTCGGGTTTGGCGTATACGTGAACGTATCATCCGTCGGATTATCCGGCGTACCACCGTCGTTCAGTGCTACTGTGCCGTTCGTCGGAGACGACGCAAGGACAATAGCTCCTACTACCGGACCATCACCACCAAACGTATCGTTCGCCAATACTGGGATCAGTATCGCTACATCTTCGTTGGTCGTTACGTTGTCATTAGTAGCAACCGGCACATCATCTACACATGTTACACTAACTGTAACAGTTGCGGTAGAAACATCACCGTCTGCGTCAGCAATGGTATACGTGAAGGTATCGGTTCCACAGAAGTTCGCAGCCGGCGTATATGTTACCGTATCATCGGTTGGATTCGTCGGTGTTCCGTTTTCGTTCACCACAACCACACCGTTAGCCGGAGGTGTCGCGATTACAATAGCGGTTGCCGAAGGTCCATCACCACCGAAACTGTCGTTCGTCAGAACTGTTACGGTTACCGGAGTATCCTCGTCTGTTGTAGCAGTGTCAGCAACCGCACTTGGGAATTCATCCTCGCAGGTCACATTCACTGTTACGGTCGCAGTCGACGACTGGCCATCCGCATCAAGTATCGTGTACGTGAAGCTATCAGCTGCACCACAGAAGTTCGGAGCCGGTGTATACGTTATCGTGTCATCGGTCGGATCGTTCGGCGTGCTGTTGTCGTTCAATACAGCTGTACCGTTCGAAGGTTGTGTTGCCACGATGATGGTTCCAACATTAGGACCGTCTCCACCGAAGGTATCGTTCGCCAATACGTTAATCGAAATTGCCGTGTCTTCCGGTGTCGTTACAGTATCGTCTACTGCTGTCGGCTGCTCGCCTATACAGTTTACAGTGACGTTGACCGTAGCGGTAGCTGTATCGCCATTGCTGTCAGCGATGGTGTACGTAAACACATCCAATCCACAGTAGTTTGCATTCGGCGTATAGAGGATCGCGTCATCCGTTGGATCGTTCGGTGTGCCCGCGTCATTCACAACAGCGGTACCATTCAACGGTTGCGTAGCCACCACGATTGGTGTCGCAGACGGACCGTCTCCACCGAAATCATCGTTCGGCAATACACTGACCGTAATCGCCGTATCCTCGTTTGTTGTCACGAAGTCACCATTCGCGATAGGGAACTCATTGATACAGTTCACCGTGACGGTTACCGTCGTCGTTGAAAGGTCACCGTTGCTATCGGCAATCGTGTACGTGAACTGATCAACACCACAGTAGTTCGCAGCCGGAACATACGTAATCGTATCATCGGTTGGGTTGTTCGGCGTTCCGTTTTCATCAACAGTAGCCGTACCATTCGATGGCGCCGTAGCTATTACAATTGGTGTAGTAGATGGACCGTCGTTACCGAAGCTATCGTTTACGAGGACATCGATGACTTTCGTCGTATCCTCATCC
>DATGXZ010000281.1:0-2771 GCA_035298445.1 Flavobacterium sp. | reverse complement strand
GATTAGGACCTAACCATTTCAAAGCCTGTTCCGTCGAAATTCCGCGACGCTGAGCGTAATCGACAACCTGGTCGTGTTTGATTTTGCCGAGTCCGAAGTATTTGCTTTGCGGATGGGCGAAATAGTAGCCGGATACCGACGACGCCGGCCACATCGCCATGCTTTCCGTCAGGCGGACGCCAATCCGGTTTTCTACGTCGAGTAATTGCCAAATCGTGGGTTTCTCGAGATGGTCCGGACAGGCCGGATAACCTGGTGCAGGCCGGATGCCCTGGTAGGCTTCCGAAATCAGGTCTTGGTTCGTAAGCGATTCATCGGCGGCGTATCCCCAGATTTCTTTGCGGACGCGCTCGTGCAGGTATTCGGCAAATGCTTCTGCGAGACGGTCTCCCAGGGCTTTTACGAGAATGGAGTTGTAATCATCATGGTCGGCTTCGAACTCTTTGGCCTTCTCATCGACACCAAAACCCGTCGTGACGCAAAAACAACCGATATAGTCGGGCGTGCCTTCTGGCGCAACGAAATCGGCCAACGCCAGATTGGGCGCGCCGGCTGTCTTACGGGATTGCTGCCGCAGGGTCAGAAAACGGGCGCTTTCGTTTCCGTCTGCATCCCAAATGGCAATATCGTCGTCGTTGACCTGGTTGGCCGGAAAGATGCCAATAATGCCTTTAGCCGACAGCCATTGTTCGTCGAGGATTTTTTGGAGCATGGCTTTCGCATCCGCAAAAAGCGCGGTAGCCTGCTCGCCCACAACCTCATCCGTTAAGATTGCTGGGTATTTCCCATACAATTCCCACGACTGGAAAAACGGCGTCCAGTCGATATAGGCGACCAGGTCCGAAAGGGCCACTTCGATTTCCTTCACGCCGATGAAGCTCGGGCGCACAGGGGCGAAATCGAGCGCTAACTTGTTTTTCCGGGCTTCCTCCAACGTCAGGAATTCTTTTTCCCGGCCGCGGCTCAGGTAGCCTTCCCGCAATTGGTCGTATTCCGTTCGCAGCGAGGCTACATAGGCTTCTTTGGTATCGGGTTGCAGCAAACTGCTGGCCACAGTCACGGCGCGCGAAGCGTCGTTTACATGCACGACCGCTCCACCGTACTCGGGTGCAATCTTCACGGCGGTGTGGGCACGCGAGGTAGTAGCACCTCCGATCATGACCGGAATTTTAATGTTGAGGCGATCGAGTTCTTTGGCAAGGTACACCATCTCGTCGAGTGAAGGCGTGATGAGTCCGGATAGTCCGATTACGTCAACACTTTCCCTCACGGCGGCTTCAATGATTTTCTCCGGCGGCACCATTACACCCAAATCAATGATTTCGAAGTTATTACACGCCAAAACCACCGAAACTATATTTTTACCGATATCGTGCACGTCTCCCTTTACGGTTGCCATCAGTATCCGTCCGGCGCCCCTTGTTTCTTCCGTGCCGGTTTTCTGGGCTTCTATAAACGGTAACAGATAGGCTACGGCTTTCTTCATCACCCGGGCCGACTTCACAACCTGAGGCAGAAACATCTTCCCGCTTCCGAAAAGGTCGCCCACCACATTCATGCCGTCCATCAGGTGCTGTTCGATCACTTCGATGGGTTTGGCGACCGAAAGCCGGGCTTCTTCCACATCAATTTCGATGAACTCATCAATACCCTTTACGAGCGAATGCGTGAGCCGTTCGCGTACCGTTCCGTTGCGCCATTCCTGCGTTTGCTTTTCGACCTGGGCGTTGTTTCCCCTTACCGTTTCTGCGTAGGCCAGCAGTCGTTCGGTAGCATCGTCACGACGGTCCAGCAGCACGTCTTCCACATACTCCAGCAGTTCTTTGTCGATCTCATCATAGATTTCCAACATCTCCGGATTTACGATACCCATGGTCATGCCGTGGCGAATCGCGTGGTAGAGGAAGGCCGAGTGCATCGCTTCCCGCACACGGTCATTGCCGCGGAAGGAAAAGGATACGTTACTTACACCCCCGCTCACATGGGCATAGGGCAGGTTTTCCCGTATCCATTGGGTGGCGCGGAAGAAGTCGAGGGCGTTGCGGCGGTGTTCGTCCATACCCGTCGCTACGGGGAAGATATTGGGGTCGAAGATGATATCTTCCGGCGGAAAACCAACGGTTCCGACCAAAAGGTCATACGATCGTTTGCAGATTTCGATGCGTCGTTCGAAGGTGTCGGCCTGGCCCGCTTCGTCGAAGGCCATCACGATCACCGCGGCGCCATATCGACGGATTTTGCGGGCGTGGTCGAGGAAAGCCGCTTCGCCTTCCTTCAGTGAAATCGAATTGACAACGCCTTTTCCCTGAATGACTTTCAGTCCGGCTTCGATGATTTCCCATTTCGAACTGTCGATCATGACCGGCACGCGTGCGATATCCGGTTCGGCCGCAATCAGGTTGAGGAAACGCGTCATGGCCTGCACGCCGTCGAGCATACCCTCATCCATATTGACATCGATGATCTGCGCGCCACCTTCTACCTGGGCCCGTGCGATGTCGAGTGCTTCCTCGTAGTTCTCTTCCCGGATAAGACGCAGAAACTTGCGGGATCCGGTGACATTGGTGCGTTCGCCTACGTTGACGAAGTTCGTTTCCGGCGTAACGATCAGCGGCTCGAGACCGGATAGCGTCAGGTAACGCGGAAGCGCCGTAGTGGCACTGTCGGTGAAGTCGGAGGCGTTCGTAGGGCTGTAGGGCGTATTCATGGCTTATATCGTTACGGCTTCGGGACGTTTTCTGGGTTCGAATTCAGCGGCCACCGAGGCAATC
>DATGXZ010000280.1:0-7814 GCA_035298445.1 Flavobacterium sp. | reverse complement strand
ATCTTCAGTTCCTGATCAATATTGCGACTATTCTATAGATAGTTCGGGGAAAACTTTCTTAACAGGTATGTACTCGTGTAGCACGTGGTCTGGATCGACTATCTGCGGCCGGAAGGCAACTCTGTTGAAAAAAAACGCCGACGGAACACCCGACCTCACTTTTAACGGAACGGGAAGCTTTACCTACGCTGTGCCGCCCGTCTTAAACAACGAAGACTACACCATGGCCTATTATCGCCATGCAGACGGAAGAGTCGTCACCGCCGGACGAACCAATAACCAATACTCAGTGTTTGGATTTGCGTTTGCAATGATGCGCCTATACGACAACCCTACATCACCCCTTGAAGTAGTGGATATCCAAAAAGACCATGGATTTAAGCTGTTTCCAAATCCGGTTGGCAGTGAACTTTATATAGAAAATCGGAACCAGGTTTTAGTTACAGGTATATCGATTCAAGATGTGTATGGAAATTTGGTGTACGTAAAAAAAGGACCTGTTTCGCCAATTGAAGTATCTAATTTATCGGCAGGACTTTATTTTTTGACTATCAGCACCGAGGACAAGGATGTTACCTTGAAGGTTCTTAAAAAATAGTTTCTCTTACCATTAATCACCTCCACGACATCATGGTCGTATCGAAAGCCTTTGGAACAATCGGCGGTGAGATGCGCAAGACCTCGATGTTACGCCATGCGCTGGTGGAGATGCCGGCGGTATCGGCCGTCAAGATTGAAATGATCGAAAAAAGCGTACTCGCATTGAACAACGAGTTCATGCTGACGTATTTCATCGGCAACACGCTCTACGATAAAAAGTATATCTTCAGGGCTAATTCGCTCTCTGAAGACGCGATGGAAGAAGTCCCGATCTTATTCAAAGAAGGCGTGATCGTACGCTAACACGCCTTTTTGTCGCTTCCTTCCCAGGCTTTGTAGACATAAAATGCCAATAGCACTGCCACGATAGCAAACGGCACCACGTAGCCGTCTATCGGCGCACCGGGGTCACCCCCTGTAGGAAAGCCAGGGTCCTCCTCGTCCTGTGCCCACATGGGGGCAGACGCCATCAGCAAGGCAACGAGCCATTGAACTTTACAAACTGTCTTCATCGGTAAAAATGCTACTGTATTTGGATTTTCTTGGTGCATACAAGGTTTCCTTGCGTGATGGTAATCAGGTAAAGTCCGGAAGGCACTTGCGAAACGGGAAGTACGGTAGTTTCCGTTTCTAAGACACCTTTCTGTACATACTGCCCTAACAGGTTGGTTATTACATACTGCGCGGGCATCGTGTCCTTTAGAACAATCTGAAGCTTGCCGTCCGTAACCGGGTTGGGAAACACACGGATCTCGCGGGCCGGCGGTAACGAAACGCCCAACGCGGTGGGGTACACAATTCGAAACCTAAGATCCGGGTTCGCCGAAGTGGCGGTTACGCCAGTGAACGGAACCGTCAAGGGGGCGCCATCGGTCGGAATAGGCGTTACGGTTCCGGCCAACGTATCTTCAAGAGCGGGCTGAAGGCCGCTGTTGGTGTAGTTTTCCACTATCACCTCAAGTTGGTAACCAACTGCGGTAGTGCCTGTCATCCTGATTTGCTGTGTATCCCCCAATTCCGGCAGTCCGCGGTATTCAATTGCCAGGTTCGAGGTACCATTGCGGAACATCAGGCTTTCATTGAAATTCGAAATCTTATTGGTATCCGCTTCGTCAAGGGCGTTGTTCCCGGAGGCTTGATTGACAGCCAATATTCCGTCGGCCAGTTTCCAGCCCGATTCGTCAGGTTTGTACAGCAGGATCCGAATCTTATCCGCGTCTTCCGTCATCACACCCGAACCGTTACGTTCCAACCAATTTGTGCTACTACCGGACACCTTGTGGCTCTCCTGTAGTGTAAAGGCCGTGCCGGAGGCAGAGCGCACGAAAAAGCCTTGTCCGCTTTGGATGTTTCTGGCGTTCCCAACCGGCGCCACAGGCGTCCAGTTCGTGCCATCATAGGTTACGTAGCCGCCCAGCGATCCCAGCGAAGGATCCAACATCCAAAACTTGAAATTCGGATTCGAGGCCGCCAGCGCTACCGGGTCAATGGCACTGGCATACGGGTTAGCCATTACCTGGAAGATACCCGTGGAAAGTCCGCTGTAGTTCACGGCACCGGTCACCAACTCCCCTTTCGGCTTCAGCGTGGTCGCCGTTGCACCCGCCCCGATGTTCGCGCTCCCCTGGGGGCCCGTCACAAACACGAGGAAGGGTTTGGTGTCAGTGGCGGCGCCGCCGTATAGGCTTTCGGTCGTCAGGTTTGGAATCGCCTGCCAGCCCGCCGCGTATCTCCAAATGTTCGGCGCGTTGCCTCCGGTTGTGTAGCCCGTCATGGTTTGCGAGTTGTAAGTGGCCGGACTGAAAAGCAGGAGCCCTTCGTTGGTCACTCCCTGCCAGTTGGCCGCAATACCATTGTTAGACGTTCCTTTCAACGGGGCCGACAGCATTCGCCAGGCGCGCTTTGCAGGGATGTAGCGTTCGATGGTGACATTGGTGGCGCCCAACAGGTTTCCCGTAACCTGACCTATTGATCCGGTTCCGGTTGCATCCGACTTGAGCGTCACATCTTTTCCATTGAAATTGACAGTTCCGGCTACGGTCAACACTCCGGTGGGGCCCACCGTAAGCGTTCCGGTTCCGCTGATGGTCAGGTTTTTGTTGGCCGCAACGGTGAGCGCTGTATTCAATACCGGGTTTCCGGAGGCGACCAATATATCGACCGTACCGTCAGGCACCTGATTGGGTGACCAGTTCGCGGCGGTAGCCCAGTCGTTGTTCGTGGCGCCCGTCCAGGTCAGGAGCGGATTGGTGGTAAGGTTGGTGGCGTTTGAATAGCCACCCTGCCCGGTAACACTTGTCTTATCGGCCCGCACTCGGTAATAATAGGTCGTACTGCCGGATAACCCTGTAACGGCCTGTGAGGTGCCGTTCACGACGAGCGCATTATAGCCCGGCACAAAACTGGCGAACGTAGAAGAGGTCGATACGTCCAAAAGGTAATTCGTAACCGTGCCCACCGTCGGCGCTGTCCAGTTGGCGGTAAATCCGGTGGAACCGATAGCAGTGGCGGCGGTCGTGGTCGGAATCACCATCGCATAGCTTTCCAGCCAGTTGCTTGTATTCCCCGAAAGGGCAAAATTCGTCAGTGTACCGGCATTGTTGTTGGACGTTTGGTCCACGAGTGTAGATAATCCTGTATTGGTTCCGGCGGGCGATCCGATATTAAAGGAGTAGTAGGCCACCAGGCCGGTGCTGGACGGACTGATGGTGGTGTACATACCGGCCTGAATCTGTGCCTGCGTACGGGCCACGTTCCAGACACGCACTTCGTCGAGACTGCCATCGAAAAAACTGTTTAACAGGGCCGCAGATGAGATGGTAAGCCCGACCCGGAAGTTACCCGCATTCGGCACGTTATGTCCGGTTGGGGTATCCGACGCGACCAACGCGCCGTTCAGATAAATTCTGCGGGTGGTGCCATCAAAAGAGCAGGCCACATGGCTCCACCTTCCTACCAGATTACCGACCGATACACTGAGGTCATTGGCCCACCAATAATTGGCCAGGTTCCCGTTCTGGTATTTGAAGGCATTGGCCTGGTTAGTCGTACCATAGTTACCCCATCCGATGATGCCATTGCCGTTGCCGTTTGAGTTAAGGGTCCGGGGCAGCATCCAGGCTTCCATCGTATAGGTCGCATTGGCAATCGGTATGGCCGTCGGTGATGACACGGCGACAAAATCATTTACACCGTCAAAGCCCAACGCATTGCCCGGTGCAGTCGGCAGCGTAGATGCGGCAATCGTATTCGAATAAGCGCCCTGCCCCGATAGCGTACTCTTATCGGCCCGAACGCGGTAGTAATATGTGGTGTTGCCCGACAATCCCGTAACAGCATAAGACGTGCCGCTTACGCTCAGCCCATTATAGCCGGCAACAAAAGACGTAAAGGCGGGAGACGTGGAGACGTCAAGCAGGTAATTCGTAACCAGGCCAACGGCGGGGGCAGTCCAGTTTGCGGTAAAGCCAACAGCGGTGTTTGCCGTCGAAGCCGTGGCAGTAGGAACCGCCATTGCATAGCTTTCAACCCAATTACTGCCAGTACCCGTAAGGGCGAAATTCGTAAGGATGCCATTATTGGCGCCAGTAAAGTCATTGGCAACAAAGTAGAGGGAATTGTTGGCGCCCACCGTTCCATTGTCGAGTTTGTAATAGGCCACCAAACCGGTTTGGGTGCCACAACTCAGGACGTTTTTATTGTTTGACGTAACATCGCTGAGCGAACGCGCGGCTGCCCACAGCCGTACCTCATCGATAGACCCCTCGAAGTACCGGGGAGCGGCAAGATAATCGACACCAATCGTCAACGCGTCGGTGTTGGCGGCTGTAATGAGCGCGGTTCCCGTCATGGTTACTGCGACGCCGTTGACATACAACGTTCGAGTCGTGCCACTTTTCACGGCCGCGATATGATACCATCTTCCGGCTTCAAGCACTCCGGCCGCCGTTTCGAGCCCGTCGAAATTGATTCCTGTAAAGGGCGCCGTTCCGGAAAGTCTGAGGGTATAGCCTGCCGAGCCGTTTACCTGATTTTTACTGACGATACCGGCCAAAGCGGAAAAAGCGGTGGGTCGAATCCAGGCTTCAATGGTGTAGTTGGTGGTTAGGTCAAGGGAGTTGGCATCGGGAACGGAAACATAATCGTTTGCACCGTCAAAATTCAGCGCGTTGCCCGGCGCCGTCCGGATGTTCGTTTTGCCCAGGCTGCTGGTGTAGATCTGGCTCAGGTTCGTGGTGGTGTTGAAACGGGAAGCGATGAATACATCCGGCCGTCCATCGGCATTGAAATCGGCCAGAAAAGAACCGTGCGGACCGTTGACAGCCACGTTGGTGCGTTCGACCAGCGCGCATCCGTTGTTGATCAGGAGGTTGGTAGTACCACCCGTTCCATTGCTAATCAATGCGTCCAGATAGCCATCGCCATTTACATCCCCATAATCAATCGAACCACCCATCACGGGCGCCGTGTAGGAAAGCGAACCGAAAGTGCCGCTGCCATTGTTGAGGAAGACACGCATCCCCACACCATTATATGTCGACCAGGTTAGCAGGTCAAGATCGCCGTCTTTGTCCCAGTCGTTTAGCTTCACAACCGCCGAATACGTCCCGGCGAAGGTTCCCGCCGTAAACACCCCGTCGCTATTCTTAAAAACCTCCGTGCCGTTAGCGCTTGCCCCTAAAAGAATGTCATTATCGCCATCGTTGTCAATATCGCCTACGTCAATAGAGCTATTGCCATTTGTAGCCGAAAATCCATAGGTATAGGTAAAGGCCGGAGCGCCCGTTGTTCCTGAATTCAGCCAAACTTCATTCCGGGCAGTTGCACCGGTGGCGTTATTGCCCCATACCACATCTCTCTTGCCGTCGCCGTTGAAGTCGATGAGCTTGATAGCCCCAATGCCGCCACCGGCATTCTGTTTCAGCGTCACGCCTGACAACTGCGAAAAACTACCTGAACCGTTGTTGACCCACACCTTTCCATTGTAGTCGACAAGGTCTACGTCGCCGTCATTATCCATATCAGCCACCTCGATGGGCATATTGGTCACTGCGACCAACGTGGTAAAGGTGTTGGCGAACAGGCCGGTCCCATCGTTTTTGTACAGTCGGTAATTGGTACCATCCGAGTAAAAGGCAATATCGACATCCCCGTCGTTATCGAAATCGGCAAAGCGTGGCGAACGGGTGAAGTCGCTTGTGGTTCCAATGGTGGAAGTACCGGTAAACGTATTGGTTTGCGCCGTCGCCGAAGACACGAGCATCGCAAAGAGGAAAAGGAATCGCAGCGAGCCCGTCCCCCTTCCGCAAAAAGATAGTAACTGTAACGCCATAGTTTTTGCAATCGTTTAAGTGCCAAAAGTAGATTGCAGCTTGGCCTCGTGTCGTGTGAATGTTGTGAACGACGGTTTTTTGTAGGTGAACGGCTATAGGTCGATACGGCGTCCCCGGGCAACCGGGATTTTTTCATCGTGTACGACCACATACTGGGCCGATTTCTGGCTGATGTGCGCCTTATTGACGATATACGAGCGGTGTACTTTCAGGAAATTTGGGTCGTCGAGTTCGTGCAGGAAGGCGTCGAGCGACTTTCGAAGGGTGTATCTGCGATGTGCGGTCACCACGTCGATGTAGATATCGTCGCTTTTGACGTAGAGGATACCTGCCACCTCCAGACGTATGTCATCGTGCCCGTCCCGAACGATCATGTATTCACGCCCTTTCCTGGCGGAGAGGATATGCATTGTCGCAATGAGATCCGCTTTTTTGATGGGTTTGGTAAGATAGCCTTCGGGATGGGTAGTGATGGCTTTTTGAATCGTATGCGAATCCTGCTGGGCGGTAACGTACACAAGGGACGTGTCGGCCGGTCGGTCCCCAGCCAGTTCGATTCCTGTATTGGGACCTTCGATATTGATGTCCATCAGGATGATATCCGGGCGGAAGGACCCGAACAACCGCAGGGCGTCAGCACAAGTATGTGCCAACTCGATTCGTTCGTACCCTTCCTCTTGCAAGAGTTCGCAAATGTAGTCGGCAATCAACACCTCATCTTCCACAATCAATACCCGTACGCGGTCTTTCATATCTTATCCGTGTTGAAATCAAGGCGGAACCCGTCAGTAGTGTCGATGGTGGGTGTTACCTGAATCTGTCGGCACAATTTCAGCACCAGTTTGGGTTTGACTTCCGTTCCTTTACTTTGTTGTCCGTTGTCAAAATACGAAAAATGGAATGCCCGGCCATCCGTATAACACCGAAGTTGGATTGTCCTGTCCACCTGTTCGCCAAAGGCATACTTCAGCGAGTTGATGAGTAACTCGGTCAGGATGAGCCCGAGGTACATTGCCTTATCCGTAACCACCCATCGCTCTTCGATCTCAAACGAAACCACTACCTTATTGCTATCGAACAATTCTGAAAAATTGACATTAATTTCTTCGAGATAAGAGGACAGCTCAATGTGCCGTTTATCGGTCGACCGGTACAAATGCCGGTGCAGGTACGCGATCGACTCGATTTTGGGAAGGATGCGGATTTGTGCCGCCTGGTCGTCTGAAAGGTTCTTCAACTCATCGGAAAGCAAGACGATGATCAACTGTAGGTTGTTGTTAATGCGATGGTTGGCTTCTCCGAGTAGGAATTCGTTTTCCGCTGAAAGCCGTTTCAGTCGTTTGTTTGTTTTGCGTGATTTGCGATAGAAATACACCAATGTAATGGTGGCGACCGAAGTGAGTGCGAGGATGACTAGGCTATATCCGAAATGGCGATTGTTGTTTTGGATTTCAATGTTCTTGATGCGGAGTTCGTTCTCCTTCTTTTCTACATTGTATTTTTTATCCGCCTCTGAAATCTTCGACGCCATCGCGCGGTCTTTCAACTGATTGCTTTTGATAAACGCCTGCATCAGGTGATCATAGGCCTTCTGCATGTCGCCTTTTTTTCGATACGGCGTCACGAGGTTGAATTCGAACTGGTACTGGTAATAATCGCTGTTCAGTCGCCGGGCAATCTCAAGCCCACGATTGTAACTGCTGATTTCCCTGTCATACTGTTTGAGGTGGTCGTAGGTCCTTCCCAAATTGATCAGGATGTCCATTTGGGGCACCAGCAACTTATAATCCTCCGCTTTCTTCAGTGCGGCTTGGTAATCTTCAACATACACCTCGGGACGGTCTTTGGCGAACTCGAACTCCTTAAGGGCCCCAATTTCAT
>DATGXZ010000279.1:0-1619 GCA_035298445.1 Flavobacterium sp. | reverse complement strand
CATTGCTGGCATTTTTGTAGTAAACGGCATTTTTCACGGTGCCGTCCGCCAGAAACTGCAGGTAGTCTTTGTCGCAACCTGGCTCATTGTCCTCATAGGTTTCGCTTGACGATTGTCCACCGACTTTATAAACGGTCTTCGTCGGCGTCCATTTCGCTTCGAGGTTGCCACTTACGGAATTGCCATCGTCATCGCTGCTGCAGGATGCGAAGAAAGCGGTAGCAAGTAACAAAACGGACATTTTCAATACTTTTTTCATTTGTGTGGTAGTTTGATTTAACTAGTAACAAGTAACGCCAAAAAAGCCGTTAGCATTGTTAATAAAATCGTAAACCTTGTAAAATAAGGCGTTAACCGCTGATATGTAGTGTTTTTGTAAGACCCATTTTTTTTTCGTTCGCATGGCAAATCACTATTTTGCGGGCAGAATAATCAACCACAAAAAACCTACTATGAAACGTTTTATCCTGTTTTGTATTCCTTTTTTAAGTCTTTTGCAGGCCTGCGGCAGCGGCGGCGATGACGACGGTGGCGGAGGTGGCGGCACGGCCCCGAGCAACCTTCAGGTCACGGTGACGATTCAAGGGAAAGACGACACCCACCCGAACGGTGACGGATCGGGCATCGTCAATTTCACCGCCACAGCCGATAACGCCAACAATTACCTTTTTACCTTTCCGGATGGTACGTCGCAGACGGCTGCCAACGGACAGGCACAGAAAACCTTTACCACGCCGGGGGTCAATACCTACAGCGTGACCGTAGCGGCACTGGGCGTCAATTCCTCTACATCCAAAACGATTTCGGTCACCGTCCTCAACCAAATTGACACCGATTTTTCGACCCTGATCTGGTCGGATGAATTCGATACTCCCGGGGCGCCCAACACCGCCAACTGGAATTATAACATCGGTAACAACAACGGATGGGGCAACAATGAACTGCAATACTACACCAACAGCCAGAACAATGCCGTAGTGGCAGATGGCATGCTGCACATCAACCTCATCAAAGAACCGACCAGCGGATTTGCCTATTCGTCGGCCCGCCTTGTATCTGAAAACAAATTCGACTTTACATACGGAAAGATTGAGTTCCGCGCCAAACTCCCAACCGGCGGTGGTACCTGGCCGGCCCTATGGATGCTGGGCGCCAACTACACTTCGGCGGCCTGGCCTGCCTGTGGTGAGATTGACGTGATGGAACACATTGGGAACAACCAGGGCACTATCTATGGAACACTGCATTATCCGGGCCGTTCGGGTGGCAATGCTGATGGGGGCACCACGTCGCTACCTACCGCCTCGTCGGCGTTTCACGTGTATGCCGTTGAGTGGTCGCCCACCTCGATCAAATGGTTCATCGATGGCACGCTCTTCCGCTCTGCAGCGAATAGCCCCGACAAACCTTTCAACCATGACTTCTTTATCATTATGAACGTGGCGATGGGCGGTAATTTCGGGGGCGCAGTAGATCCAGCCTTCGTGCAGTCGTCAATGGAAATCGACTATGTACGGGTTTACCAATAACAAATAACATCCTATGAAGTATATAGCAATTACCCTTCTCGCCGTTAGCACCGTCATGGCGCAGAAAGCCAACCGAAAGTTAGTATGGGA
>DATGXZ010000278.1:0-9245 GCA_035298445.1 Flavobacterium sp. | reverse complement strand
CTGACGACAGGCGCGAGTGCTGCGTTCAACATCGTAACACCTCCTATCTTCTCTAACCCGATTACAGGTACCAATCCGAACACTTCGAACCCATACACCAATGGACAGACTTTTGATGCTAACATCAGTGTGTCAGGTATTGGTCGGGGGGCAGGCGCTTCTGGCACCAATGCAAACAACCGCTACAATGCGAACTCATGGGATACGGTAAGTCTCGATCCTACCGCTTACTTTGAATTTGTACTGACACCGGTAGCAGGCTACCAAATTGATTTTACCAATTTTGTGTACACAGCTCAGGCATCGGGATCAGGCGCAACTTCCGTTGTATTCCGTTCAAGTGTTGACGGATTTACGGCTAACATTGGAACCGCAACCCTAACCGGTACTACGATTTCGCTTACTGATACTGCGTTCCAGAATGTATCGTCAGGTATCACCTTCCGTGTCTATGCATGGGGTGCGTCGAACTCGACCGGAACATTTAGTATTGACAGCTTCGAATTCAATGGTTTGGTAGAAGCAAGTCCACTGCCACAAATTTCCGCTGCTCCTGCCACGATTTCAGGTCTCAATTATTTTGAAGGAGCGGGACCGTCAGCGTCACAAACAATCTCAGTAACAGGTGCGAACCTTACGCCTGCTGCGGGTGACCTCACTGCGAGTGTCACCGCCGGATTTGAAGTTTCGACTGATAACACGAACTTCTCTTCCTCAGTAAACGTTGCCTACACCGGAGGTTCACTTACCAACGTACCGGTTTATGTTCGCCAGATAGCGGGAACGTCTGCCGGTGATTATTCCGGAACTGTTACCATTTCCGGTGGCGGAGCTCCTGTGGATGCCTCTGTTAACGTTAGCGGCAAAGTTGTTATTCCATTCGACATCCCGTTCTTTAATAGTTTTACTACTCAGGCCGACGTTGACGATGCAATTGCCAAAGGATTTGTGGCCAGCGCCGCCGCCTTCAATACCTCGTACCTTCGTTTCAACAGCATCGGCGCATATCTTGAGACACCCGTTATCGATTTCACACAGGAAAGCGATTTCCGTGTGCAGTTCGAAGCTGCCACTTTCGGCGGAAATAACAATCAGGTGCTTGAGCTGCAGATTTCAACAGACGGCGGTTCCAACTATACACCGTTGGCGACCGTTGCGCCGACATCCGGCACTACATACAGTACGTTGACCTACGATATTGATGTGGCATCCTACCCAAGCACAAATGGTAAAATCCGCGTGATTATGACCGCCGGAACATCGCAAACGCGCTTCCGTAACTTCTACCTTTTGGGCCGCACCACCTGGGACGGAACAAGTTGGTCAAACGGTGCACCAAACAGCCTCGTAGCTGCTACCATCGACGGTGATTATTCTACCAGCGGGGAGCCATCCATCAACGCGTTTTCACTTAACGTCAGCAGCGGTATCCTAACCGTCACCAACGGTGAATCGGTTACTCTCCAGAACGCACTGACTGTAAACACAGGAGCAACGGCTGAATTTGAAAGCAATGCCAACCTGATCCAGGTCAACAACGTTTCGAATACAGGTAGTATCTCTATCAGCCGTACGGCGAACATGAGAAGGCAAGACTATATCTATTGGTCGTCTCCGGTTACAGGCCAGAACCTGTTCAGTTTCTCTGACCAGACACTTTCAAACCGTTTCTATGTGCTGGATGAAGAGACCAACAGCTTCAAAGCGTTGTTTACGGCCACACCTGCCGGTTTAGGGGAAAACGCGGGCACGTACAATTTTATCCCTACCAACGGGTATATGGTGCGGGCGCCGAACAACCATCCGTCGACCGTCAGCCCATGGACCGGTACCTTCACAGGTGTACCTAACAACGGTACCTATACCTTCCAGGCGACGAACGGGGTGTCAGGCACAGCTGCTGGCAACAACCTCATCGGTAACCCATATCCGTCACCGATCAACGCGAACTCGTTCCTTGCTGCGAACCCAACAGTGGGTACCCTTTATTTCTGGGCACACATCACGCAAACCGCACCGGGTGCTGCAAACTATGCCTCTTATAACGGAACAGGTGCCGCTGCCGCTGCCGGCGGTGAAGTACCGAATGGTACCATCCAGGTGGGCCAGGGCTTCCTCGTTACCGTACCTGCTGCTGTTTCGATCGTATTCAACAATGGCATGCGTGTCAATAACCACCAGAACCAGTTCTTCCGTTCATCTGAAAACGGCGTAACAGGTCCGGAGCGCCACCGTATCTGGCTTGATCTTAAAAAAGACGGTACCGTGATGAGCCAGTCGCTTTTGGGCTACGTTTCAGAGGCAACCAATGGAATCGAGCCACTGTATGACGGTGCCATGATTCCTGAAAATGCACCACAATTGTACTCGGTAATCGACAACCAGGCCTACAGCATCCAGGGTCGTGCGCTGCCATTCGCGGATAGCGACATCGTGCCAATGGGTATCAAAACGCCAACAGCCGGTAACTACGTAATTGCATTGAACAGCTTCGATGGCCTTTTCGGCGACCAGGCTGTATACCTTAAAGACAATGCGACCAACGTGCTGCACGATATCAAATCAGGTGACTATACCTTCGCAGCCGATGCCGGTACATTCAACGACCGCTTCCAGATTGTGTTCAACACAACAACCCTGGGTACGGATCAACCGGTGTTGACCGACAATGCCGTAACCGTATACAAAAACGGAACGTCGCTGGAAGTAAACGCAGGAACAGTTGACATGCAATCGGTGAAAATCTTCGACATCCGCGGACGTCTGGTAGCCTCACGCGAAAGCATCAATGCAACATCAACTTCGTTTGCAAACCTTTCGGCTACGCAACAAGTACTTTTGGTACAGATCGTGTCGAAAGACGGTACGACTGTAACGAAGAAAGTGATTTTCTAATCATCACAAGACCATACGAAAAGAGCCGCCCACAAGCGGCTCTTTTTTTTTAACCAACGTGAGTTCAGAAGAAGCATGACGTCAGGAACGCGAAAAAAAAGGTGACGGTGTTGAAAGAATCTACAAAACGGCTGACAAGATACTTAGATCGAACGCACGTGATTTCAGGACGGGTCATACGGGTCAAAGTACGGGTCAAACTGCCTGGATACTGTATAGATAAAGCATAGATACTGCATAGATAAAGCATGGATAAAGCATCAATGGTGACAAATTACCAACCCACACCCCTAAGTGTCGTCCATTTTCTTATTATCTACTTCAAGGCCAGAATCCCGTCATACATCTTTCTTCTTTATTCTTTCCTCTTTCCTCCCACCCCTTTCCCCTCTCCCCTCTCCCCTCCCCTCAACTTTAACCTTATCCTAATGTATCAACATCAATCGTAATGATGCCGTAATGCACTGCTAACGTTGTGCTTAGGCGACAACGCTACTTTTGCCGAAAGTTATCGCATGAGGCTACATTACCTGCTGGCATTCGTTCCCGCCTTTTTACTTTCCTGTACAACAGACCGCGACCTGGCCGATACCACCGTACTTCCCGACCCGGAAGCCGTTGTGGTACATTACTGGAATTTTAACGCACTCCCGTCCGGCACGCTTACTACAGTACCTGCCGATGCCTCCCTGGTGACGGGTGCTGCCATTACATATGACGGTGAAGGAGCAGGATACATGGATGCCTTCGACCCGGGATATGACACGAACGCCCAAAACGGCGATATGGCCGGACAAGGACTTCGTGCCCGCAATCCGAGCGACACACGGACGCTGCGGTTTGCCCTTCCGACCACCGGGTTCAAAAACATCGTGCTTCGTTTTGCCACCGCCCGAACGGGGTCAGGTGCCACGCAGCAGTCATATGCTTACACCTTAGATGGTGTTAACTACACTTCCGAAGGACTCATTTTAACTGGATTTACGACGAAGGAAGACCCGACGAACGACCTCGTCGTACTCGACTTCTCCGATATTCCGGGGGCGGACGACAATCCCAACTTTCGGTTTGCCATCACGTTTAGCGGCGATACCGCCGCCGGAGCGTCCGGCAACAACCGTTTTGACAATATCACCGTTGAAGGCGTGCCACTCGTTCCGATTACAGCCCCTTCCAACCTCGTTTATCCATCGCCCCAAACCTGGTCGGTAGGTACTGCCATCACGCCGGTTCTGCCGACTGTTACAGGAACCGGTATTCAATACAGCATCAGTCCGGCGCTGCCAGACGGACTTACCCTTGATTCGTCTACAGGAAGCATCAGCGGCACACCCACTACCGAGACGCCTACTACTTCCTATACCGTGACCGCCACCAATGCCGCGGGTAGCACGACGGCGACGATACAGATCACAATCGTAGCGGCGTCGCCTGCTATTCTGGTGCATTATTGGAATTTTAATTCATTGCCCACCGGTACGCTGACCACGGTCGCTCCGGATAGCTCCATGTTAGCCGCCGGAACTGCCTCCATTACCTATCCCGGAACCGGTGCCGGTTACCTCGACCAGGTGAATCCGGGTTCCGACCTGAACGCGCAGGAAAGTGCACCGGCGGGATTGGCGCTTCGGATTCGAAACCCATCCGATACGAGAACGTTACTGATCAAAGCATCCACCACAGGCTATAAAGACGTTGTTGTTTCCTTTGCCACCACCCGCACCTCATCCGGGGCCAGCGAACAGGTATATTCCTACACCATCGACGGTGTCAACTTCATTACCACGTCCCTTCCAATAACGACCTTCAGTCCGGGCATCGACCCGAGCTATGCCGTTGTCAACCTGGACTTTGGAGCCATCACCGGCGCAGACAACAACCCCAACTTCGCGTTGCGCATCGGTTTCGGTGGTACCACGGCAAGTGGCACAAGCGGAAACAACCGAATCGACAACGTGGCTATAAGCGGCAGATCCCTATGAGAACATTCCTACTTGCATCGTGCCTGCTGATTACATTGACTGCAGGTGCCCAAAAGACCCATTTGGTTCCTACCCAACATTATGACCTGTCCATACCGGAGCCATCCGATATTTGTGTGGCCCCAGATGGCATCTATTACATCGTAAGCGACCAGGGCTTCTTGTATGAAACGCAGGCCGACGGATCCGTCATTCGTAAGGCCGAGTACCGCGGGATGGACGATGAAGCCGTCTTTGCCGATGACCGTTTCGTTTACGTAGTGGAAGAATCGCTCCGAAAACTACGGATGTTCGACCGGGCCACGCTTACCCTGCAACGGACGGTTACACTGCCGTATGCCGGCGGACGCAACAAGGGATATGAGGCGCTGACCTACAACCCGACGACCCAAAAGTTCCTGTTGATTACCGAGAAAGACCCCTCTGTGGTTTTTGAAGTAGATCGCGACTTTCGGGTGACCAACGAAACCACGCTGAAACTGGCCCGAGATATTTCTGCCGCTACCTTCCATGACGGTTTTTTATGGGTGCTAAGCGACGAAGACAGAACCGTCTTCAAACTGGATCCGGTGACCTATCGACCGCTGGCACAGTGGGTGCTGCCGGTGCTGAACCCCGAAGGCCTTGCGTTTTCACCGGATAACACTTTGCGCATCCTTTCCGATGACAGGCGCCGTTTGTATGTATTCGATCTCCCAGTTGCTCCTTAAGATGAAAAAAATAGCCTATTTGGTTGCCGGAATACTGATTGCTGCAAGCGGTCATGCCCAACTTTCGATCACTAACGGACAACACGTCCTGGAAATCTCAGGGATGGTGTCGTCGTACTATAATATGCGTTCGCTCAAACCCGGAGAAGACGACCACCAGAAAGACCGCTTTCGCCTTCGCGATGCCCAGCTTCAGTTAGAAGGACGGATTGGAAATACGTGGGAGTATGAGCTCCAGATGGACTTCGCCGATCAGGCAGCGAGTTCAAACGGCGCCGATTTCGATCCGGAGAACCCCGGATTGATGGATGCCTATTTGATTTATAAGGGACTAGGATTCGTGGATATCCAGGCGGGATACGGAAAACTCTTCTACTCGCGCAACTCTATGGTTCCCTTTATCTACTCGGCCTATTGGCAACGTCCTGAACTGACGCGCGGCAGCCTGTTCAGCCAACGCGATGTGGGCGTTACCCTGATGAAAGATTTCTGGAACCAACGCCTTCACGCCTACGTCGGTATTTACACCGGATTGGGTGAACTTTCGCTCAATGGTGATAACGATCCAAGCGGCCAGCCCGAATATGCGGCGCGGTTCGAATTTTCATACCCGTCACGCGTGCGCTACCGCGACATCGATGCGAATATAAGTCCGATACCGCTTTTCGCCATCGGCATCAACGGACGCTATGCCAACAAAGTACTTCCTGACGGCGAGGAATTTCCCGTCAATGCCCAAGGGGAATACGGTATGAAGGTACTCAATGGAAAAAAATATGTCTACGGGTTCGATGCCTCCTTCCAGTATAGGGGCTTCTCGGCCCAATTCGAAATGCATCAAATCAAAGGCCTGCCGAACCTGCCGGATGATCCGCTACTCCAGAACCTACCGGCCAGCCAGACCAAAGGCTATTTTTTGGCAGGCGGTTATGTGGCCCAGGCCAACTACTTTATCAAAGACTGGCACACGGTACTCTCTGCCCGCTATGAAGAACTCGATCTCAGTGACCTTGTGCCCGGCAACTCGCGGCGGTTTTCACCTGCCCTTGCCTACCAGATCAACGGGTTCGATGCGATGGTAAAGTTCCAGTACTTTCGTATATGGAAGGAAGAAGCTATTGACCCATTGAAATGGGACGAACAGTTCCGATTAGGATTACAACTGACCTTTAAATAATAACGATATGCTACAAAAATTACGTTTACTGACACTGCTTCTGGTATCGGCGGCCACCACGGCGCAGATTGCCACTTTTCCTGCGACGCAGAGTTTCGACGACACCTTCACCGAAGGAACCGATGTTATCTTCCTTCCAAATTGGCAGGGAAATACGGTGGCGGCTACCAATCGCATCTTCCGGGATGTCACCGACTTTAGCTCAGACCCGGCGGCGATGAGCATCATCCCTACCAGCTCGTTCTCGGGGGACGCCCGCGTGCATCTCAATCTGTCCGGACAATCCGGCATGTCGGTTTCGTTTGTCGCGAAGTCGATGCTGAATGGCGATGGCACCCGCGACGCCGTCCTGACGATGGAGACCTCGATCGACGGCGGCACAACCTGGATCGGCACACAACTGATGGGGTCGTTCCCGAACACCAACCAGGCGTCGTTCGGATCATATACCTACACACTGCCCGCTGCGGCCGACGGCCAATCCGACGTGTGGGTTCGCTTCTACGTTACCCGCAGTACCACGGGCACCTCTACCGCCGCCAAACTGGTGATTGACGATGTAACGATTGCAACCGGGGGAACGGCTGTTCCCACACTTGCGGTCGTGCCAACATCGTTGTCATTCGTGCAGGTAGTGGGCACTCCGTCTGCGGCACAGGCGATTACGGTATCCGGTAACAACCTGACGGAAGATGTGGTAATCACCGCGCCCACCGACTACGAAGTATCGCTCTCAGCAACCAGTGGCTTCGGCCCGTCTGTAACCCTTACTCCGAGCGGTGGCACGTTTCCATCCGGAACCATGGTGTATGTTCGGATGAATGCATCTGACGAAGGCACGACCAACGGCACACTCACACTCGTCTCGTCTTCGGCATCCGCTTCGGTTGCACTTACCGGAAGTGCGCTAATTACGACATTGACCAACCCAGAACCTTTCACCGTAACGGCCAATACGGAGCAGGCCATTTTCTCGGAATGGGATGCGGCAGCACCCGCGGGTAGCCGACCTTCCCATATGGCATTCTGGACGCACGCTACGACAGATCCCGACCTGACGGTACAATTTGTGGAGGACTACAACTGTCTGTACAACCTGGCCAGTCGTTCGCGCTTCAACGGACAGGGTACGAATGGTATCTCCTTCGTCAACACCGGGAATTCACAGTTTACGGGTGTATGCGACGGAAGCGACCCGACCCAGGCAACGGGCAGCATGATGGCCAATGACCGCGTAGGTGCTGTAGTTGTGTCACTGAATACAGCGGCTGTCGCTACTGCCACTGAGATGACACTTTCGTGGACAGGACGCACGATTCTTAAAAACAACCGGGTTTATGGCCTTCGGATGCAATACCGCATCGGCAATGGCGGTGGGCTTCCCAACGCAGGATGGACCGAGTTTCCCGAGACAGTGGAATACGTAAGTGGTGAGGATAATACCTCGCAAACCTTCAACACTGCCATGCCTGCCGAAACGCTGGGGCAACCGCTGGTTCAGGTACGTTGGGTGTATTATTTCATCAGCGGCACCGGAAGTCGCGCGCAGTTGGGACTTGACGACATCATGGTTGCTGCGACGGTACTATCTACGCCCGACTTTGAAGCGCCATCCTTCCGTTTGTATCCAAATCCTGCCACAGCGGGTCGTGTGTTTTTCGCACAACCGGAAACCGTAACCGTCTATGACGTAGCGGGCAAATCGATACTACAGGCAACAGACGTTACCGAACTTGATGTAACGGCGCTGATACCGGGCCTGTATCTGGTGCGAAACGCAAACGGTCAAACCGCGAAGCTCATACGATAAGACGTCTACTTTAACGAACTGTAAAGGCTGTCCGCGCGGATGGCCTTTTCTATTTACAATCCGTTAATATACAGTGGTGTTTTTTAAAGTTATCATAATTCGGCCTTCAGATTGAGGCCTACATTAACAACTACTTTTGGTGGAAACCTAATGTGCAAAAAAACGATTCTCATGAAAGTAACACTATGCGAAACATCGCACGTAGCCAAACCGGTCGGCCTGACACGGTTTCTTCTCTATGTGACGGTCTTCTTATTCGCCGGACTAATGCCCGCCACAGCCCAGTTATGGAGCAGTAGCGGCGGATCGGCCTGGCTCACCGGAAGTAACTGGACGGGAGGGTCTGTGCCGGCCAACACGGGTCTGGTTCAGTTCGGCGCCAACCCAACTGCCGCGACCGGGGTGGGTATCAACTTCAACAACACGACCAATGCCGGCACCCAATCAGCGGGTAACCGGGTGCAGGAAGTCGGTGCCGTTGAAATTACAAGTGCGCGTGCAGCCGCATTCCTGATAGGAAATAGTTCGGGATCAGCAGGCGCGACCGGTACATTTCGTCCGCTGGGTACGACCGTAAACGGTGTCGACAACACCATTTTACGAAATGCCAGTAACCAGAGTTTTACGATACAGAACACACAGGGAAGCGGTACGCAAACGATGGCCCTGGC
>DATGXZ010000277.1:0-10516 GCA_035298445.1 Flavobacterium sp. | reverse complement strand
TATACGACAGTGATAGTTTCGGTGCCGAACTTGCCAAAACGGGGTATTTTGAAAATGATGTAGACGCGTTGCTTAAAGGACTCACAACACCCGCTGAGAAAATAGCTGCGATATTTAACCATGTCAAGTCCTCCGTCAAATGGAATGACTACTACGGCTATTACTGTAACGATGGCGTGCGAAAAGCCTATAAAGATAAAACCGGTAACGTCGCCGAAATCAATCTTATGTTGACCTCTATGTTGCGTTACGCCGGCCTTGACGCCAATCCCGTACTTATCAGTACGCGCTCGAATGGGATTTCCTTTTTCCCCAACCGTAACGCCTTTAACTATGTTATTGCTGGGGTCGATGTAAACGGACAACGTATTCTTTTAGACGCTACTGAGCGGTTCTCAGTGCCGAATGTACTGCCCACGCGCGACCTCAATTGGATGGGACGCCTTATCCGGAAAGATGGCACTTCAGAGGAAATCGAACTGATGCCGTCAAAACTTGCCATGGAAAATGTAAGTATTACATGCGATGTAAAGGGCAATGGCGATGTCGAGGGCAAAGTCAGAAGGCAATTTTCCGACCATAAAGCATTGGGATACCGTCACTTTGCAGTTGACAAAGCGGAAGAACAATTACTCGAAAATCTTGAGAGTCAAAACGGACAAATACAGATATCCAATTATAAACGCGAGAATGACCGGGAGATTAACCTGCCTGTGATAGAGACGTTTAGTTTTACCAAGAATGGCGCGGCCGATGTAATAGGTGATAAACTCTATATCGACCCCTTGCTGTTCCTGGCATACGAAGCGAACCCCTTTAAACAAGACAAACGGTCCTATCCGGTCGATTTTGGTTTTCCCAGCCTTTCTAAATATACGGTGGTGATGCAATTGCCAGAAGGCTATACGGTCGAGGCGATTCCGGCCGCCCTGAGCCTATCCACGGGCGACGACATTGGTTCCTTCAAGTTTATGGCCGCTGCGAATGGTAACACAATACAAATTACGTTCAATGAGACGATTGGCCAGCCCATCGTCGCGGCAGACTATTATCCGGTTTTAAAGGAGTTCTTTCAAAAAATGGTGGAAAAGCAGCATGAAAAGATTGTTCTCAAGAAAATGTAATTTCTTCATACTCGTTCTGCTCGCGTTTACGGACTTTATGTCGGCCCAGAAACTCGAAGTAGGTAAGGTTTCGGTGGATGAATTACGCCAAACGCAACATCCGCTATATCCCGATGCACCTGCCGCCGTCCTTTTCTGCAAAGGACACTCGTATATGAAGTACAACGAAAAAGAAGGGTTTTACCTGGTGCATGAAATCAGCATGCGTATGAAAATTTATCGAAAAGAAGGCCTGCCGTATGCAAATTATGACATCCCTTTTTATGTTGGATATAAAGAGTTGGATAAAGATCAACTGGTCATCAACGATATTACTACCTATCACCTGAAAGGCGAAAAAGTAGAAAAGACAAAGGGAGGCGGAGAGGCCAAGATAGTCGAACGAATAAATGAAAACTGGAAGAAGGCCACCATCGTATTTCCCAATGTCACCGAGGGTTCCGTAGTCGAGTTCCGATATGAGTTGCGTTCACAAAACCTGTTCGAGTTTCCGGAGTTTATCATTCAACGCGACATACCCGTCAACGTTGTAGAATACACAACAGACCTGCCGAATATGTATGTGTATAAAGTATTAACCAGCGGTTTTATCGATATTAAAACGGAAGCCAAATACATCGACGGACACCAGAACTATGAAGATAAGCACGGTCAGACCCGCTTTATGAACTACAACCAGTTGCATACCGTGTATTCAGCCCACAATGTACCCCCACTGGTTGAAGAGACGTACGTTGATAACATGGAGAATTATCGTGGGAAGATCACACACGAACTGGAAGTGGTGCGTTTCGATGGGGAGCCCGATAAAGACTTTTCCCGGACATGGGAGGGTGTGGTCAAGCGAATCTATAAGGATCGGAACTTCGGTGAGCAGTTGAATGTCACAGATTATTTCATGACCGATCTACACCGATTGGTAGACGATACCGATGACACAACGGTTCGCATGAATCGCGTCTTCGCGTTTCTTCGCGACCGTATGAATTGGGATGGTAAGTTCCAGTTCTGGACTGACCGAAAACTGGCGGAAGCTTATTCCGAAAGAACCGGTAGTTCCGGGGAGATCAATCTGATACTCTGCGCTATGCTGCGTATGGCAGGCATTGAGGCAAATCCTGTGTTGCTGAGTACAGTCAAAAATGGAATAGCGGTTTATCCAAATGTCACGGCGTTCAATCACATCATCGTAGCGGCCGATAGTGGCGGCAAACGATGGCTGTTGGATGCTACTGATAAACATACAGTGCCCGGGATTCTCCCCTTGAGGGATCTCAACTGGGAAGGGCGCCTGGTAAGAGCTTACGGAGATTCGGAAAGCGTTAACCTGCAACCTTCCGAAGTGTCCCGCACCAACGTGAATGTAGTGGCGGAGGTACTGGCGGACGGCACCGTAACTGCGAAGGTCAGCGCGCGAAAAACCGACTACGACGCCCTTGTATTTCGCACGCAAACAGACCGCGTTCTGCCGGAACATCTTGTCAGGGAAAAAGAAAGGGAAATAGGCGCCGTTACCATATCGAACTATCGAATAGAGGAAGGGAAGAATGGGACAGATCCCATCGGGGAGTTCTACGATGTGTCCTCGACTTCCGTAGCCGATGTGGTCGGAGATCGCCTTTACTTAAATCCGTTACTCTTTTTTCATACCGAAAACAATCCTTTTACGGATAAAGACAGACACTATCCGATTTTTTTTGGGCATCCCCGACAATATCGTATTACTCTATCGGTGCATGCGCCAGATGGTTACGTGGTAGAATCGGTGCCGCCACCCACCGCACTGGCCACAGGTGAAGGCGTCGCGAGTTTCAAGTTAACCGCACAGCAGAATGGTAACCTCGTTCAAATACTCATGTCGCTTGAAACCAACCGTATGTTGGTAGCTGCTGATTTTTATCCGATATTGCGGGAGTTTTACGCCCGGATGATTGCCAGCCAACAGCAGAAGATCATCCTCAAAAAAGCCTGACATGGATATACGGAACGCCCAGTTGGACGTTGATAACTGGATCAAGACCCACGGGGTCCGGTATTTCAACGAACTGACCAATATGGCCCAGCTTACGGAGGAAGTAGGTGAAGTGGCCCGCATCATCGCCCGACGATACGGGGAGCAATCTGAGAAGGAAAGCGACCGTAACAAAGACCTCGGCGAGGAACTGGCCGATGTGGTGTTTGTGGTGTTATGTCTCGCCAATCAAACCGGCGTGGACCTGCAGGCGGCGTTCGACCGCAAAATGGACGTCAAGACCAAACGCGACCACGACCGGCACCACGGTAACGAAAAACTCCGCTGATCCAATGGATCTCCGCCTGTCGGCCGCACGACTGTCATCCGGCATCACCGTCCGGATTGCCGGCTCCAAATCGGAAACCAACCGTTTGCTGCTGCTAAGGGCTTTTTGTCCCTCCTTGCTGATCGATAACGCGTCCGATTCCGATGATTCCATTGCCATGCGCAACGGTATCGCCCAAACCAACGGTACGGTCGACGTCGGACATGCCGGAACTGCCATGCGTTTCCTCACGGCCTTTTATGCGGTCACCCCAGGCACCGATGTGGTCCTAACCGGCTCCCAGCGTATGAAACAACGACCCATCGGTATCCTCGTCGATGCCCTCCGGCAACTCGGAGCGGATATCCAGTACGAAGGACAAGAGGGATTTCCCCCGCTACACATCCGGGGTCGCCACATTGACCGCTTTCAAACGGTTGTCCGGGCAGATGTCAGTAGCCAATATCTTTCCGCCTTGGCATTGGTAGCACCGGCACTGGCGAACGGCATCGAAATCCGGATGGAGGGAACCCTGACGTCTGCGTCCTATCTCCGGATGACGGTAGCGCTGCTCGAAAGGGTGGGTGTAAGCGTAACATTTGACAACCAAACGATTCGCATATTTCCAACCCCAATTCAACCCATCAGCATTACGGTCGAATCGGATTGGTCATCGGCTTCTTACTTCTATTCGGTCGTCGCTTTGTCGCCAAAAGGAACCCAGTTGATGTTGTCGTCATTTCGAGAGGATAGTCGACAGGGTGATCGGGCAGTGGCCGACTTATACGAACATTTCGGTGTAGAGACGACGTTTCATGAAGACGGGCATATCGTACTCTCAAAAGTAACTGATGTCGCCGGGGGCCTGGAACTTGATTTGTCTAATACTCCGGATATCGCACAAACTATTGCGGTTACCTGCCGTGGACTGGGGATGCGATGTGATCTTTACGGATTGCATACATTGAAAATAAAAGAAACCGATCGTCTTGAAGCCCTTCGACACGAGTTGGTCGAGACCGGGGCGTCGGTTAGGGTGACCGATGCAAGCTTACATCTGGATGCGTCTGGAGTACTTCCCGATACGATTCGCGTCGCCACCTACCACGACCACCGTATGGCGCTTTCGTTTGCCCCATTGGCGTTGCGGGCGAATGTGATCATCGAGGATGCGGGGGTGGTGTCGAAATCTTATCCGGCATTCTGGGACGATTTGGCACATGTAGGGTTCACTATTTCCGAGATCCCCTAAAACAGTTTCCAAAAAATACCCAAAACACTTGACAACGCCTCCGGCGCCATCGTATATTTGCCCGTTAAAAAACTGTAAATGAAATTATCCAACTTCAATTTCAACCTTCCAAAAGAACTACTTGCCGAATACCCCGTTGAAAACCGAGATGAGTCACGCCTCATGGTCATCGACCGCAAAGCAAAGACGATCGAACATAAGATGTTTAAAGACCTGATCGATTACTTCGATGAAGGCGACGTTTTCATCCTTAATAATACAAAAGTCTTCCCAGCCCGCCTCTATGGAAACAAAGAGAAAACCGGCGCCCGTATCGAAGTCTTCCTCCTTCGGGAACTGAATGCGGAGCAACGCCTGTGGGACGTATTGGTCGATCCGGCACGTAAGATACGTATTGGCAATAAGTTGTATTTTGGAGATGACGATTCGCTCGTAGCAGAGGTAATCGATAATACGACCTCACGTGGTCGGACCCTTCGGTTCCTGTATGACGGTTCGTATGATGAGTTCCGCAATAAGTTGACAGAGTTGGGTGAAACGCCAATCCCGAAGTATATCAACCGCGAAGTGGTTCCGGAAGATGCCGAGCGCTACCAGACGATTTATGCAAAGGAAGAAGGAGCGGTAGCCGCACCTACCGCAGGTCTGCACTTTTCGAAGCACCTGCTGAAACGGATGGAAATCAAAGGCGTGAATTTCGCTGAGATTACACTTCACGTCGGACTCGGAACCTTCAATCCGGTTGAGGTCGAAGATCTTTCCAAGCACAAGATGGATTCAGAAGAGCTTCGTATCACACAGGAAGCCTGCGATATCGTCAACAAAGCCAAGGACGAGAAGAAAAAGGTGTGTGCGGTAGGCACCACCACGATGCGCGCCATCGAAAGCTCGGTGTCCTCGTCCCGTAACCTGAATCCGTATGAAGGCTGGACCAACAAGTTCATTTTCCCGCCCTACGATTTCAGTATCGCCGACTGTATGATTACCAATTTCCACACACCTAAGTCGACGCTGTTAATGATGATCTCGGCGTTCATGGGCCACGACCTCATGAAGAAAGCGTACGAAGAGGCCATTAAAGAAGGCTACCGATTCTACTCGTATGGTGACGCAATGCTCATTTTGTAAAGAGTAAATCCACAAAAAGAAAAGGCGATACATTTGTATCGCCTTTCTTTTTTAGAGGCCACGGCCCGGTTGGGAAGTCGACCGGTCATCAGGGGCTTCGTCATCCGACGTATATCCCAGGTCATCACCTTCATCGCCCTGGTTCAGGTCGGTATCCATACCGTCTTCCCGTTCCTGTTCTTCTGAATCGCGCGTGTCACGGTCGATGTCGAAGCCTTCTTCCCTGCCTTCAGACTGTCCCATACGTCGGCTACCGTCCTGGCCTGACATGTTAGAGTCGTTGCGTTGATTCATAGCTTCATCGTTGCGGTTTCCTTGATTTTGGAAGGCACCGCGGTTGTTGGAAGTTTCCATAGTGTAAGTGTTTAGTGTATTACGTTATCGGGTAGTATTTCAAAGATAGAAATGCCGAATCCCTGCGGGTTTACACCAAACGGTTGGAATGTTGCACTTTGGCGGTTTAATTCTCTTTCAGTCTACGGATGTCTTTTCGGAGTTCCTGTAGGATATCGCGGATGTTTTCATTCGAAAGATCCTCCGGTTCGGCCTCTTTGGTCGAAAGACTGCAGGCGAACTCCCATATCTCAAGTATCTCAGACGCTTTTATCTCATACGGACGGTATACCGCATTGTCGGAATGCAGCATCAGGCTGTTCTTGCCGTTACGGTTCAATCGTTTGTAAACGATGCCGTCATTACGCGTCAGGACGATATAGGTCTTGCCGTCGCGCACGTCACCGAGGTTTTCGACGTATTTCCCGATGATAAAAGACCCCTCACGATGCGGCGGCATCGAATCACCTTCGACAGGAAAAGCGCGGAATTTACCATTTGTCAGAAACGGCAGGGAAATGCGCTGCAGGTTTTCGATGAACTCGGGATCGGCATATCCGGTTGTGTAGCCCGCCCGTGCCCTATATGGAATGATCTCGATCGTATCATTGCCGCTCGTATCGACCGTAATAGGTAGCAGGATGCGGTTATCAGCCGTTTTCAGCAACCGGTCGATCTCCACTTTCCGGATGTCAACCGACAATAGCAGATCGATGCTTATATTAAAGAAAAGCGCGATGCGACGAAGAATTTCAAACGGAGGCTCCGATCGACCTTCCTCGTACTTGGCAAGGCGTTCGCGGGTGATGATGAGGTCGTTGGCGAGTTTCTGTTGGGAAAAGGAACGACCCAGGCGCAGGTGGCGGAGATTATCGGAAAAAATGGACATACTGTAAATTGTTACAATTTGTACCAACAAATATAAATAAAATAGATATGTAACGTACTACCTTCGTGAAAGATAATAGATTGAGTACAAACCAAATGTAGACAGACTATGATGACAAGTTTATATTCCGTGGCTTTTTATCCTTCAGAGGAATGCCAGCAGGCCATCAGGGAGATGCAGGAAACACTAAAGGAGGCCATCGGATGGTATCCGGGTGCGGGAGCCGACGGGCAGCTTACGGTGAATGTATTTACCGCCGATGCTACCCAGTTAGAGAATATCATGTCGTATTTGGAAGCCTTTGCCCGTAAGACGAAGCCTGAGCCGGTATCGGTCCGTTCCGGTGGCACCCATGCACAGACCTTGTTTCTGACGCCTGACGATGCATCCGCGACACGCCTGAAAGAGATGATGGCGCTTCTTAATAAGTCCTTTCCCGTGCGCGCGCACAAAACATATGACCCCCACATTTCCATCGCGCGCCAGCTCACGGCCGACCGCCTATCGCAAGCCAAAAGGTTGCTGTCGTCGGAAGTGAAGATGGATTTCGAATGCGACAGGATTACACTTCGTAAGTTTGATCCGTATCGCCAGCAATACCGAAGGGTGAAAGACTTTGTGTTTTCATCCTCCCCCAATGGCGCACGTCAACTGTCTTTTTTCGAATAAGATGTAAGAATCGGGCTGCAGGGTGTAACGCAGCAGTGTTTCGGTGGGTATAACTTTGACCCATACCCATATAAAACGAAATCTTATGAGAAAGTTGATGCTGATTTGTGCCGTAGCCGTTATGACGGTCGGCTGTAAAGACAAAGCCGCAGAACAGGCCAGAATACAACAGGAGCGTTCCCTCGACTCCCTGAAAGTGGCAGTAGAACAACAACAACGCGAAGCAGAAAGACAGCGTATCGTCGACTCGATGAACGCCGTAACCATCCAGCGGGAAGCAGCAGCCCGTTCGGTAGCGTCTCACACGACTACCAGTACAACATCGACGACTACCACCCAACGTAAAGGAATGAGTTCTGCAGCGAAAGGTGCCTTGATCGGTGCCGGAGCCGGAGCGATAACCGGGGCCGCGGTTTCCAAGAAAAAAGGGGAAGGCGCTATTATCGGTGGACTAGCAGGTGCTGCAGTTGGTGCCGGAACCGGTGCCATTATAGATGACAAGAAAAAGAAGCAGTGATACTACAGCCTGAAAAAGAAACCCGGATCGTTCCGGGTTTTTTTATGGGATGTTGAGATATTTATGCGTTTGCAAGGATACCCGCCACTTCGGATGTTGCATGACATACTCCACGATAAGGGGCGTTACTTCCTCCCTGCGACTCCACTCGGGTTGCAAGAAAAGAATCGCATCCGGATTTACCCGTGCCGCCTGCTCTTCCGCGAAGATAAAATCGTGTTTGTTATAGATGATGACTTTCAGTTCGTGGGCACGGTCATACGCACCCTGGACCGGCAACTTGGTTTTTTTAGGAGATAAACAGAACCAATCCCATTCTCCGGTAACTTCGTAGGCACCCGATGTTTCAATATGGACCTTGCATCCTGACTCATGAAGCATTTGGGTAAGCGGTGCCATATCCCACGTAAGGGGTTCGCCGCCCGTCACGACAATCGTATCGCTATAGGCTTTCGCTTCCGCCACGATTGATTGAATGGGGGTAGGGGGATGTAAATCGGCATTCCAACTCTCTTTTACATCACACCAATGACAACCCACGTCACAGCCTCCTACACGAATGAAATAGGCGGACGTGCCCGTGTGATAGCCTTCACCCTGGATGGTGTAAAAGGCTTCCATAAGGGGAAGGGAAAGGCCTTGGTCAACTGCGGATCGGATCTCGTCGGTCATGCTATCTTTTGTGGGCTGCAAAGTTACGCATTTCCTGTGGAAGTACTAGAAATGAAAAAGCCGGCGACAGAGCACCGGCTTTTGATATTGGGTACGAAGCCCTTATTTTATTTTGGCCATATACTGTTTGGCAGTTTCGTCTTCAGGGTTGATCGCGAGTGCCTTCTGGAAATTCTCTTTCGCTTTTGCCTTATCGGTATCGAAATAGAAAATACCGATGTTGTCATACGCCTCAACAAATTTCTTCTTGTTGGCTTCCTTGGCAAGTTCCGCTTCGCCTTTTTCCGTTACAACCCGGATGTATTCCTGGTAATACTTCACCATCTCCTGTTGTGCAACAGCATCGCTTTGCAACAGCGAGTTGAGACGGGCTTTATAAATGTAGGCGTCCTGTGTAGTAGGCGACGCTTTGATAACATTGTCAAACGCGGTATTCGCTTTTTGTATAGCGGCCACGTCTACCTTTGAAGGCTCTAGTCTCGCATTTTCAAAGTACAGTGAATAGCCCAGATAAAAGTTGTCGTACAGGTTGTTGCGTGTGTTCGGGATGCTGACCGCAATTTCATAGACCGCAGCGGCTTCCTTATACAACTTCAGGTCAAAGAACTTTTTGCCGAATTCGTTCAATTCGTTGGCCATTGTTGCATCCAGTTCGACACCTTTGCGAATGTTGGTAATGGCGTCAGCAAACAACGTAGCATCAACGGTGCCGCTTTGTTTTCCTTCTGCATCCTTCGTCACGGTAAGTGCCTTCATTGCTTGGGCGAAACCAAGGTACAGGTAGTCACGGCCAATGATCTTGGCATTGCTTTTGGAAAGGAAAGAATTCAAAGCGCTGATCGCACGGTCGATATTGCCGTTTTCATAGGCTGCATACCCGAGGTAACGCAGGATACGTGGATTTACTTTGTCCAATTTCTCCATGGCATTGGCTTCCGCTTCGAGAGCTTTGTAGTCTTTGGTTAAGATGAGGAAGTCCGCATGACGCATACGGGATGCCAGTGAATAGTCCGTCAGCGACATATACTTTTCGTAATAGCTGATAGCGGTTTTGTTGTAATCGGCGTATTTCGCCTTATCGTTCAACGCCCACAGGTAGTACGTTTCCGCCAATTCGCGATACGCCGGTCCGTAGTTCGGATTCGCGGTCAACACCTTTTCAAATTCTGCTTTTGCCTCCGCAAATGCTTTTGAGTACTTCGTAATTACACCCAATTGGATTTTGGCGCGAAGCACCGTGTTGTCGGCGTCATACGCATTACGATAAGCCGAGTAGGCCTCGTTCACGTTTTTGTCGCCATAATAGGCATCTCCCAACGAGAGTAATACCTGCGCATTATTGGGGGCAACCGTTTTTGCCTTGGTAAGAAATTCAATGGCTTTTTTGTAGTTCGGTTTTTCCGGATTGAGATAGGCCCGTCCGATATAGAGCAATTCTTCGTAATCCTTCTTTTTGGTATTGGTCAACGCCAATGCAAATTTGCCTTCGGCGTCGCCATTGTTACCGTCCTGTAGCGCCATCTGGCCCAAACCAATGTTGTTGAAATGGGCATTTGTCTTGGCGGTCAGGCCTTTTTGGTACGCCCATGTGGCCGAATCCTCTACTTTTTCGGTGAGGTAAAGATTTCCGAGGATGAAGTAGTTTTTCCCCTC
>DATGXZ010000276.1:0-24835 GCA_035298445.1 Flavobacterium sp. | reverse complement strand
CGTAAAGACTTCGGCATCGTGTCGATCACCATAAACCCGGAAAACGATACGCCCGCCGTTTTGAAAGAACATAAAAAGGCATTGGGTATTTCGATGGAAAACTGGCACTTCCTCACCGGTAATCGCGATAAGATCTTCGCGATTTCGAATAAAGGATTCAATCTTTTTGCCGGCGAAAGCGCGAACGGTGCGAATGGCGGCTTCGAGCATTCAGGACTTTTTGCCTTGATTGATAAGAAGGGAAATATCCGTTGCCGTCTCGATCAATATAACAATCCCATCGTGTATTACGACGGCTTGTCGCCAGCCGGAGTCAACGACCTTCAGCACGATATCCGTATACTTTTACAAGAATAGAAATGGAACAAGCACCTACCCTCGAAAAAAAATACCGTCTCTGGATCATCATCGTTTCCATCCTGATTCCGGTCGTGGTGGCCATACTTTTCACGGTCAAACTGCGTGACCTTGGATTTGATGTCAAGCCCCTCACGTTCCTGCCTCCGATCTATGCCACGATCAACGGGATTACCGCCTTAGTATTGGTTGTCGCAGTGAGCGCGATTCGAAAAGGCAATCGTACTTTGCATGAAAGGCTAATGAAATTCGCCATTGCCTGCTCGCTTGCGTTTTTAGTGATGTATGTGGCTTATCATATGACATCAGTGAACACACGGTATGGTGATCTCGATCACGACGGGGCCTTATCCGCTGCCGAAATCGCAGAAGCCGGTAGTTTGCGTTTGGTCTACTTCTTTATCCTGGTGTCGCACATCGCGCTGTCGATCAGCATCATTCCGTTGGTGTTGATTTCCTACGTCCGTGCCGTCGGCCAGCAATTCAATCGCCATCGCAAGATCGCGAAAATCACCTTCCCACTATGGTTGTATGTTGCCGTGACGGGAGTGGTGGTCTACCTCATGATTTCACCGTATTATGCGTAAAACCGTTCTGTTTGTTGGGATGACCCTATTGATGGGGCCCGCTATGTTCGGCCAATGCGCCATGTGCCGTGCCGTGCTGGAAACAGAAGACAACGGAAAACAGGCCGAAGCCGTGAACGACGGTATCGTTTACCTCATGGTGTGGCCGTATCTTTTGGTGGCTGTTATCGGCTACGCAATTTACCGCACGCGGGTAAAATCCCGACGTCGTGACGCGTCACTTTAGTCCGTCTACCTTAACGCTTATCTGGCCGTCTACCGAAAGGAAGGCAATAAGGGCCTTGTTCGTCAATTGCACTTCCCGAAACTGGATTTCTCCGGCATTCCCATTTACGAAAACTCCCGGCATGGGCGAGTAGTTTTTCATGTATTTCAGGATTTGCTGGCGACCCTCTTCCAGATTAGGCTTGATGGAATACCGGCAGGCGGCTTCCATCTTTTTCAGGATGATGCCCGACGCCAGCCAGTTAGCCGCGCGCAACAATGTGCTTTTGGTATCGAGGGCATAATCCAATTGATCGAAGTAGATTTCCTTCGTAGTGGGATTGTATTGTGGGAATCCGGTGAGGTAGATGGTGCCCTCCACACTTCCGGTTAGGTCAAGCGCGATGACAATCTTTCCTTCCCGATGCCACAAATCGACTTTCTGCACGGTCACTTTACGGCTTCCCTGTGCGAATTCCTGTCCTTGGAAATTCCGGGTCATCACGGCCGCAGCATCTTTATAGGTCGATACTGCTACGATGTTGGCTTTCACGTCGGCTGGTATTTTCGAAACCGGCTTCAGTACGATCTTCGAACGGTCAAATTTGGAAGGCGGACGTTGGCCAATCAGGGTTTCGATATAGCATTTCATCCCCATATCCATCGTGATGTCGTTTTTGTTGAGTTTGGCTTCGGTGGTGTATAGTTCCAACGGCACGATGCGCAGCCAGCTTTGGTAATCCGGACTCATCTCATTTGGCGTGCACACTTTCTCGAGGGCATCCAGCACGTTCGGCTTGAAGTCCATCGATTTTTCAATCGACTCGTCAATGGTCTTTTCGATTTTAGAGCGAAACAGACGAATCGCCGGATTGATGATATAGGTAATCGGAACACTTTTGCCGGCAACCACAACCGATGGACTCTCTTTCCAGTCGAGCGATTTGAAGGCCGTTTTGGTCGTTAGTTTCCAGTTGGTAAGATGCGCCTCACTTTGGAGTGTCAATACTCCGTTGAGCAGGATTTCCCGCGTATCCCGCAAATCGACACCCAGTTTGTTGATTCCGTAGCGGTACTGTACAGTCGCTTTGAGCGGAAGCACAGTCTGTATGCGGCCATCCGGATTCGAAATCTCGATTGGCGCCGTTTTCCAGACGCGTATCGTCAGGTCGTCATCCTCGATATTGGCGTCTTCGTAGATAAGTCCGGTCAGGAATTTATTGGTCTGGTTCTCGATATCCTGCAACCGTATCGTCACCGGCATGTTGATGAAAGAGGGCTGGTTGTCGTAAATCAGCGGGGATGCATCATCGGGTTCCGGTCGCAAGGCCGCGATTTTCTTGGAAGTGGCACAGCCCGTGAGCAGGAATAACGCAATGACGACGGGGTAAAAACGACAGCTCATGTTTTTTGTGCCAAATGTAGCCAAAAAACAAATTCGCACCTTGTGTGTAACGCGGCGTACCTCTGGCTTACTAATTGGCCGAACCATTGGAGCATGAACGCGAAAAACCGTACTTTTGTGGCTCCTGACGATTTCCTATGAAAGTAAAAGCCTTGTCGCTACTGCTGAGTATCGTCGCCCTGCAGGGCGTCTTCGCCCAGCAAAAAAAGTGGACGCTCCGCGAATGTGTGGAATACGCCCGCGAGCACAACATTTCGATTCTCCAAAGTACACTTGATGCCCAGGATGCGGCCATTGACCGTAAGGACGCGATCGGCAACTTCCTGCCGGATGCAAATCTCTCGGCCAGCCACACATGGAGTATCGGTCTGAACCAGAACATCACCACAGGTTTGCTACAAAACCAGACTACGCAGTATACCTCGGCGGGTATCAGTTCGAATGTGGATATCTTCCGCGGACTGCAAAATCTCAACCGCCTGTATCGTGCCCGCCTGAACGGCGTGGCGGCGCAGTATAAGCTCTCGAAGATGCAGGATGATGTGTCACTGAACGTGGCGAATGCTTACCTCCAAATCGTTTTCAACCGGGAAACGCTTAAGGTGCGAAAGGCGCAGTTGCAGAATGATGAGAAGCAGGCGGCGCGCACGGAGGAGTTGGTAAAAGCGGGCTCCATCCCACGTGGCGACCTACTCGATATGCAGGCTACTGTAGCGACGGACAAACAACAGGTGTTAATCGCAGAGAATACCTTACTATTATCACGCCTGAGCCTGGCGCAGTTGTTACAACTCGACGATTTTCAATCGTTCGACATCGAAGACCGTGATTACGCTGTCGTCGAAAGCCCAACCATGTTGCAGACACCCCAGTCGATCTTCGAAAAGGCACGCCAGGAGCGCGTGGAAATCAAGATTGCCCGCGCAAACCTCGAGATCGCTGAGCGCGATGTGAAGATTGCAAAAGGCGGACTACAGCCGCAACTGTCGGGTTTTTATAGCTTCGATACCCGGGCGGTATGGCTACAGGATTTTCCGAATCCGGCACTGTTTGACCAGTTCAGCGACAATAAGGGACACAACTTCGGCCTCCGGCTGATTGTGCCCGTGCTAAACGGTTTCTCAGCCAAGAACAACGTCGAACGCAGCAAGATCAACCGCGAGCGTTTCAAAGTGGCCTATGAACAGGCCGAACTCGACCTGGAGCGCAACGTATATACAGCCTTCACGGATGCAAAAGGCGCCCTCAATTCCTACGAAGCGGCGGTAGCGGCACTCGAAGCCCGCACCGAAGCTTACAATTATGCCAAAGAAAAGTTCAATGTCGGTCTGATGAACGCATTCGAACTCAACCAGGCCCAAACCCTGTATACCAATGCGCAGTCAGAAGTATTGCGCACCAAGTTTGATTATATTTTCCGCGTGAAGGTCGTCGAGTTCTACTTCGGCATTCCCATCATGAACCAAAACTAATACCATGTCTAAGAAAACGCTTTACATCCTCCTCGGTTCGGTTGTCGCTCTCATCGCACTTTTGGTGATCCTGTCTAAATCAGGCGTCATCGGTAATCATGACACCGGCAAAGAAGTCGAGACGGCGCTGGCCAATGAGATGACCATCATAGAAACGGTTTCGGCCACTGGAAAGATTCAGCCGGAAATCGAGGTGAAAATATCGTCTGAAGTATCGGGTGAGATCATCGCCCTTCCGATTAAGGAAGGTCAACTCGTGAAAAAAGGGGACTTGTTGGTGAAGATCAACCCCGATTTGTATACGTCCGGACTCAACCGTACCATCGCCGGACTTTCCCAAACCAAAGCGGGCATGAACCAGGCCGATGCGCAGTATCGCGAAGCAAAGGCGAATTACGACCGTAATAAAGTCCTTTTCGACAAAGGGATTATTTCAAAAGCGGAATGGGACCGCACAGTGTCATCTTATGAAGTGGCCCAGGCCAACAAGCAGTCGGCATACTATAATGTGCAGAGTGCATCAGCAACGGTCAACGAAGCCCGTGACAACCTCGGGCGTACGACCATCTATGCCCCAGCCGACGGAACCATCTCGTCATTGGGTGTAGAGTTGGGCGAGCGTGTCCTGGGTACACAGCAGATGACCGGTACCGAACTGTTGCGCGTCGCCAACCTCAATAACATGGAGGTCGAAGTCGACGTCAATGAAAATGACATCGTAAAAGTAGCCGTAGGTGACTCGGCGAATGTGGAAGTCGATGCGTTCCCTAAAAAAGAATTCAAAGGACTGGTGACGAGCATCTCCAATTCGGCCAACGCGAACCTTACCGCCGACCAGGTGACAAACTTCAAAGTGAAAGTGCGCATACTGAAAGAGTCGTATCAGGATTTGTTGGAAGGCAAACCGTCTACCTACTCACCGTTCCGTCCGGGAATGACGGCTACGGTTGACATCATTACGAAGCGTAAAGTAGGGATCATCGGTGTTCCTATTAGCGCCGTCGTGATGAAGTCCGACACCACCTCTGGCAGCCGTGAACGCCGTTCCGCTCCTGCGGAAGGTCAGGCTGGTGAAGGTGGCGCACCGAAGGTCGAGAAGAAAATGGAATGCGTGTTTGTTAAGGCGGGTAAGAAAGCGAAACTTCGCGTCATCCGCACAGGTATACAAGACGATACGAACATTGAAGTCGTATCCGGACTCAAGAAAGGCGATACGGTTATTACTGGTCCGTATACTACTGTCAGCAAAGAACTCAATCCGGGTGATGTGGTGCGCCTGAAAGGCGACTCAAAAGACAAGGACAAAAAAGATACGGCTAAGAAGGACTAATGGCCCTGATCCTCAATCTGGAAACCGCCACGAAGAACTGCTCGGTTGCGTTGGCGCGCGACGGCGTTTTGCTAGCCGTCCGAGAAGTCGCCGACGCCGGATATGCTCATGCCGAACGCCTTCATGTGTTTATCGAAGAATGCCTTGCTGAAGCCAGTGTGGCGTTCAAAGACCTGGACGCAATTGCAGTAAGTGAAGGTCCGGGTTCTTACACCGGACTCCGAATCGGCGTATCGGCTGCCAAAGGACTCTGCTATGCACTGGGAAAGCCGTTGATCGCGGTTCCAACGCTGGAAGTCCTGGCACGAGCGGCTAACACCCAGACAGGAACGATTGTCGCCATGCTCGATGCGCGGCGTATGGAGGCCTACACCGCCGTTTTTTCCGCAGACGGCACACAACTTCGTGAGACACAGCCGGAAATACTTACACCCACCTCATTTGGAGACTTAGCCACACCGATTTGGCTCGTGGGTGACGCACAGGCAAAGTTTCGGGAGTTGGAGCCGGAAGCCGATTTTCAATTTTGCGAGGCCATCCTGTATCCATCGGCTACGAATATGGTGACGGCGTCTTTCGAACGTTACCAAAACCAAAAGTGGGTGGATGTTGCGTATTTTGAACCGGTTTACCTCAAAGAATTTTTCCTTCCCGGTAAATCCTGATTACCCGTGGTACACCCTCGAGTAGACGATTTTTCCGTCTACAATGTCATACGCTTCCGCAACAAGTAGTACTTCTTCTCCAGGCACAATCCGCTCATATTCCAGGAATACACGCTCGTCATTCGTTGTAATGGAAGTGCCGTGGTAGCGTAAGTCCGGCATCCGCTCGAAAGCGTCTTTCCACCACGTACGCAACGCCGGTTTGCCGATAATGAGACCTTGGGTTTCCGGCTGGCGGATTTTCAGTTTCGGACTATAATGACGGGCTTCGTCATCGTACAATGCCAGTAGTTTCTCGAGATCCTGTTCGTTGAACGCGTCAAGCCAGGCTTTTCCTATCGCTGCATGCTCCAGAGACATGATCAGGCATTTTTCAGGTTAATGATTTCCTGGTCGGTCAGGAACCGCCAGTTGCCACGCGGAAGGTTTTTCTTTGTCAATCCGGCAAACGATACCCGGTCGATCCGCAACACATCGTACCCCAGGTGTTCAAAAACCCGGCGGACAATTTTGACGTTGGCCGTGCGCAGTTTCAAGCCGATTTCGGTTTTAGGTTCTTTTTCGATATATGACGCTTCTTCCACAAAGACCTTGTGTTCGTCGATGAACGGGCCTGCCTGTAGTTTTTCCAAATCCTCGAATTTCAGGTTTTTGTCAAGCGACACCTGATAAATCTTAGAAGAACGTTGTTTGGGCGCCGCAAATTTAGCCACCATGTCACTGTCGTTCGTCAACAGCAGCAGCCCCGTCATGTTGCGGTCCATTTTTCCTACCGGGGTCAGCACGCCGTTGTAGGCCTGTCGCACCAGTTGCTGTACGCTTCTGTCGGCACTCTCGTCTTTTGAAGTCGAGAAATTCTTGGGTTTGTTGAGAAGCACATATACTTTCTTTTCCGGGCTAAGGTCTTTTCCGTCGAAGTTTACGACGTCACCCGGCTTTACTTTGTATCCCATCTCGGTTACCGGTACGCCGTTTACACGTACGCTTCCGGATTGGATGTAGAGATCGGCTTCGCGTCGCGAGCACATACCCGAATTGGCAATGTATTTATTGAGACGGATGTCGTCACTTTTTGGTGCGGCTTTCACCGGAGCCTCTTTTCGAGGTGCTGCCGCGCGTTTCTGCATGGGCGGTTTTCGGGTGGGTTTATCGGTGCCCGGCTTGCGGGTCGGGCGCTTGCCTTCTCGTTTGTCCATTTGGAGGAATTTCGGCAAAGATACACAGTAAAACCCGGATGCGCTAACGGGCGGTCAATCAAGCATCTCGCGGGCGTGCAAAACCGTCGACGGATCGATCAGCACAATCGAAAAAACGCCGGCTACGATCAGGCCCTTTAATAGGTTGTGCAGCAGGTTGAACTGCCGTTTGCTCGTGGCCCGCCAAAGCACCAGAAGAAAGACGACAAGGGCCGTCAGGGCGCAATAGAGATACAAATCCATATAGCCTACATCGTATACATCGGTCAACGCATATACCGGAAGTACCGTCAGCAATACCAACAGCGTGATGATCCGCTTCGACATCGCTTCGCCAAACCGCACCGGTATGGTTTCATAACCATTAGCGAGGTCTCCCGTGAGGTTTTCAAGGTCTTTCACCATTTCCCGTATCAGTAAAAGCAGGAACAGGAACACGGCATGTATGAAAATAACATGGTAAAAGTTCTTGTAATACATCAGGATGGCAAAGAACGGAAGGATGGCCAGAAACGCCGCCATGAGGTTTCCAATCAACGGGAATCGTTTGATTTTATGCGAGTAAAACCAAATCAGGAAGATATAAAACGAGAAGAATACGATAGCCCGCCAGGAAACCATGGATGCCAACACGCACGATAGCAGGTTCAGGCTGAAATAGACATGCAGCTTGGTGCGTTGGCTGACAAGCCGGTCGAGCATCGACTTATGGGGACGGTTGATCAGGTCTTTTCGACTGTCGTAAAAGTTGTTGATGATGTATCCGGATGCAATCGTCAGTGTGGTCGACAGCACCAGTACAAAGAGTTTTCCGTCAAGGAGGATGTGCAACGCCCTACGTTCATGGGCAAAAATAAAAATGGCCGACAGGTACTGTGCCAGCGCAATGATAGGGATATTGTATCCGCGCACGACGGAAAACAGGCTGACGATTTTCATCAGCAACAGTTTGTGTTTCCGGCTTAGCATCCAGGTTCGACGTAGGTACGTCAGAATTGGTAAACGACGTCCAGTTTGTAGTCTTTGAGGGCGGCTTTGGCACGATCGATATCATGCGTGAAGCCTAGTATATAGCCACCTCCACCGGATCCGCAAAGTTTCAGGTAATAGTCGTTGGTCTCGATGCCCTTCTGCCATACGCCGTGGAATTGCTCCGGAATCATCGGTTTGAAGTGCTGCAACACGACTTTTGAAAGCTCTTTGGTATTCGTCAGCAAAGACGACACTTCGCCGTGCAGGAAGTTGTCGATGCAGGCGTCCGAATACTTGATGAATTGTTCTTTCACCATCGTGCGGAATCCTTTGTCTTTAAGGCTTTCCATGAAGATTTGGACCATCGGTGCCGTTTCTTTGGCAATGCCCGAATCCAGAAGGAAGACCGCCGCTTTTCCCTCGACGCGTTGGGCCGGAATGCCCGTGGCTTCGATGTTATCGCTCGAATTGATAAGGATTGGGATGCTGAGGTAGGAATTGAGCGGGTCGAGTCCGGAACTTTTCCCATGGAAAAACGATTCCATCGCCGCCAGGATTTCCTTCAGTTTAAGCAGTTTCTCACGGGTGAGGTTTTCCAGTACTGTGATCTTGTCGTTCGCGTAACGGTCGTAAATCGCCGCTACCAGCGCACCGCTCGAACCGACGCCGTATCCTTGCGGAATACTGGAGTCGAAGTACATCCCGGTGTCAAGGTCATTTTTCAACGCTTCTATGTCAAACGTGACCAACTCCGGTCGCTCCGCCTGCAATTGCTCCAAATGGACGGCAAACCGGCGAAGGCTTTCGTTTGATTTCTTCGCTTCCGGCGAATTGACGTGATCGGCTTTCAACGCGCCTTTCAGGAAATTATACGGAATCGACAACCCTTTCGAGCCTTTGTTGATGGCGTGCTCGCCGAAAAGGAGGATTTTAGAGTAGAAAAGGGGACCCTTCATTTGAATTAACAATTAACAATGTACGATTAACAATGTAGGATTACGTTGTATAATTGACAGTGTGTTACTTTATAGACGCTATTGCTTCTTTGGATGAACGTTAATTCGAATCAAAAGACGGAGTAGCTCTTTTACTTTGCGTTTACTCTCTTCCAGGCTGTAGCCAGATGACACGCTTGTTCGTTCGAGTAATTCCAGCCAATACTCCGTTTCATTCGCTTCTTTGAGAGCAGTTGACATTTTGTTGATGAAGTCCGCTTTACTTACGGCATATTCTGCCTCCCGGATGTTTGCCCCAATTGAAGTACCCGACCTCAAAAGTTGTCTGGATAAGACAAACTCTCTTCGCGAAATCAGGAATTCATACAAGGCAATGATATCAACAGCAAAGTCAAACGACTTCTCTCGTACTAAATTGGGCTTCATACTAAACGGGTTGGCGTATATATTTGAAGTTAACGGTAGACCCCATTGTTAATTGTACATCGTTACTTGTACATCACAGCGGCTTCATCCCGTCACCAACTTCATCACAAATATACTGCCCCTTTTCACAATACGCAACCAATTCGCCTGTAATCAGTTGCAAAACCGCTTCGCGAACGTTTTCGGGGTATAAAACATGGACATTCGCGCCGGCGTCAAGCGTAAAACAAACCGGAATACCCGTCTCGCGGCGGAACGACCAAATGCGGTCGAGAATCGCCAGCGTATTCGGCTTCATGAGGATGAAGTAAGGCATCGAGGTCATCATCATCGCATGCAACGTGAGGGCCTCGCTTTCGGTAATGGCGATGAACTTCTCAAGGTCACCCGTTTGCAGCGCTTTTAGCAGTTCCGACAGGTTCTCATGTGCCTGTTGGAAACGGCGTTCGGCATACGGATGTCCGTGCATGAGGTTGTGTCCGGCCGTACTCGAAACCGTCTTTTCCCCTTTGTCAACCAACAGGATGGTATCCTGGTAATTTTTAAAAACCGGATGCAAGTCGAAAGGCAGTGTGGCCCCAAATAAATCTGAACTCCCGGGCACATCGGCATGCTGTCCCCACACCACCGGATTGCCATACAGGCTGCGGCAGGCACTTCCCGAACCCAGCCGCGCCAGGAAGGAGGCTTTGGTGCGGAAATAGGTTTCGGTCATATCCGGATACAATTGTTGTTCCAATGCCATGAGGCAAGCCGACAACGCTGCCATCCCTGACGCCGATGAGGCGATCCCAGAACTGTGCGGAAACGTGTTTTCGGTGTGGATGGTGAGGTGGTAGTCGTTCAGGAAGGGCTGGTAGGGGAGGATGCGTTCCAGAAAGGTCTGGATCTTCGGTCGGAAGCTGTCTTTGGGCTTCCCCTCGAAAAAAAGATCGAATGATACTATTCCTGTCGTTTGCTTATGGAACTCCACCCAGGTCTGTGTTTGGCAGTGCTGCAACGTAAAACTGATAGACGGATTGGCCGGTAATTGCCCCGACGTCTTGCCCCAATACTTCACAAGGGCGATGTTACTGGGGGCGCTGTAACCTACTTTTCCCGTTTCAAGGACATTAGGTGAACCGGAAGGAAGGAAATCGGCGGTGTGCGTCATGGTCAATTTTACGGGCAAAGATACGTTTTTGGCGAAAACTTGAGGCTCAAACCCTGTCGGAATGCGTATCTTTAGGGCAAAAATTGCCATGAACCGATACGTCAAGATCGTGCTTTTCGTAGCCACTTGCCTGACAGTAGGCTTTCTCTCCGGACTCGCCACAAGGGAGGGTGTTACGACGTGGTACCGAACCATCGAAAAACCGTCGTTCAATCCGCCCAACTGGGTCTTTGCGCCGGTTTGGTCGCTGCTGTATGTGATGATGGGGGTGGCGGCCGGCCGAATCTGGGGCCGCATCGATGCATCGGGGCCCGAGGTGCGAAGGGCGCTAGTGTTCTTCTGGATACAACTAGCACTGAACGCGCTTTGGTCGGTGTTGTTTTTCGCGCTATGGAACCCGCTTCTCGCCTTGGTAGAACTCGTGTTGCTGTGGCTGATGATTTATGAAACCTGGTACAAGTTCAAGGCGCTCGATCGCGTCGCCGGATGGCTGTTGGTGCCCTATCTGGCATGGGTGAGTTTCGCGGGGGTGCTAAATGCTTCGATTTGGTGGTTGAATCGCTAGTAAACGCCTGTTTTCACAAGTGTTTAAGGGCTTATTTATAATCGTTAAAAATTACTTTTATCACCAGTTACTGCGTTGTGTTTTCGCTATGGGGCTTTTATCTTTGTGCAAATTTTTAGTTTAGGTGGCTTATGTCCAATAACCAATTCGATTACCTGCCCATCCTCATGCAAATGGGGCTCGCCGTCAGTTTTGTGGCTGTCACCATTTTCATCTCGGGATTGTTGGGCCCACGCCGCAAGTCGAAAAACAAAGACAAGAACTTCGAATGCGGTATTGAGTCGGTCGGAAACGCCCGGATTCCTTTCGCGGTGAAGTACTTCCTTGTCGCCATCCTCTTTGTGCTTTTTGACGTGGAAGTAATCTTTATGTATCCCTGGGCGGTGAATTTCCGCGATATGGGGATGGATGGCATTTATAAAATGGGCATCTTCCTTGCGCTTCTTGTAGTTGGTTTTTACTACGTGATGAAGAAGAAAGGCCTTGAGTGGGAGTAAGTTGTATGGTGGGATGCTATATTTTGAATGAAAACGAACCAATCGGACACGCATTCAAAATCCAAATTTCAAAATCCATGTTTCAAAAATGAGCGATTCCAAGATAAACCAAGTTGCCGCTCCCGACGGATATGCCGGGGAGGGTTTCTTTGCGACGAAACTGAGTGATGTAGTCGGACTCGCGCGCGCCAATTCCCTTTGGCCGCTGCCGTTCGCGACGTCTTGCTGCGGTATTGAATTCATGGCGACGATGGCCTCGCATTACGACGTGGCGCGTTTCGGGTCGGAACGGATGAGTTTCTCGCCGCGCCAGGCCGACATGCTGCTTGTGATGGGCACCATCGCCAAGAAAATGGCGCCGATTCTCCGCCAGGTATACGAACAGATGGCAGAGCCAAAATGGGTGATTTCCGTAGGGGCCTGTGCCTGCTCGGGTGGTATTTTCGATACGTATTCGGTCTTGCAGGGAATCGACAAAGTCATTCCGGTAGACGTATACGTTCCGGGATGTCCGCCGCGTCCGGAACAAATCCTCGACGGTATCATGCAATTGCAGGAACTGGTCAAGAACGAATCCGTACGCCGTCGCAGTTCACCGGAATACCAGGAACTCCTCGCATCCTATAACATCAAGTAATGGCACTGGAAAACTCCGTCATACAAACGAAACTCGTCGATACATTCGACCACCTCGTTTCCGATTTTGTACAGATACACGACATCCTGACCTTTCACGTCGACTCCGACGCCATTCTACAGGTCATGCAGTTTCTGCGGGATGATGAAACGCTTCGTTTCAACTTCCTTACCGATCTCTGCGGGATGCACCTTCCGGATGCAGACGTCGACAAACGTTTTGCCGTGGTCTACCACATGCACAACTGGATCGACAACAAACGCATCCGCATAAAATGCTTCCTGGGCGAAGAACCGGAAATCGATTCGGTTACGCCGCTGTTCCTCAGCGCCAACTGGCAGGAGCGTGAGACCTATGACTTTTACGGGATTATCTTTAAAGGGCACCCGCAACTGAAACGGATTTTGAATATGGACGAGATGGTGTCGTTCCCCTTGCGGAAGGAATTCCCGATGGAAGACGGCGGACGCACCGATAAAGATGACCGTTTCTTCGGAAGGACGGTCGATAACTGTTAAGCTATGGCATCAGATCTTCTTTTACCACCGGAAATCCGCTTCCAGGGTATCATCGACAAACACAAAAACGATGACGGAAGCGAACTCGCCATCCTGAACCTGGGGCCTACACACCCTGCGACCCACGGTATTTTCCAAAACATCCTCCTGATGGACGGTGAACGGATTATCGAAGGGGAAGGAACGGTAGGCTACATCCACCGGGCTTTTGAGAAAATCGCTGAAAACCGTCCGTTTTACCAAATCAATACGCTGACCGATCGGATGAACTATTGTTCATCGCCCATCAACAATATGGGATGGTGGATGACGGTCGAGAAAGCCCTAAACATTGAAGTGCCGAAGCGTGTGCAGTACCTCCGCGTCATCGTGATGGAACTGGCCCGCATCGCTGACCATATCATCTGTAACTCGGTGTTGGGCGTCGATACCGGGGCCCTTACCGGCTTCCTCTACGTCTTCCAATACCGTGAGAAGATCTATGAGATTTACGAAGAGATCTGCGGCGCCCGTCTGACTACGAACATGGGTCGTATCGGTGGTTTTGAAAGGGATTGGAGTCCGGAGGCTTTCCGCAAACTCAATGAGTTCCTTGAGGAATTTCCGAAAATATGGGGCGAGTTCGAATCGCTGTTGGTCCGTAACCGGATCTTCATGGACCGTACCATCAACGCCGGCAGCATTACGGCAGAGAAGGCCATGAGCTACGGTTTTACTGGTCCAAACCTGCGTGCCGCCGGAATCGATTACGATATCCGGGTAGCACAGCCATACTCCTCCTACGAAGATTTCGATTTTGAAATTCCAGTTGGGAAATCAGGCGATACCTATGACCGTTTCTGCGTACGCAATGCAGAGGTTTGGGAATCATTGAAAATCATCCGTCAGGCACTTGACAAAATGCCGGAAGGGCCTTTCCATGCCGATGTTCCGGATTATTACCTGCCGCCTAAAGAAGACGTATACAACACCATGGAAGGCCTCATCTACCACTTCAAGATCGTGATGGGTGAAATTCCGGTGCCGGTTACCGAAGTATATCATGCGGTAGAAGGCGGAAACGGCGAATTGGGCTTTTACCTCGTCACAGACGGAAGCCGTACGCCATTCCGCTTGCACTTCCGCCGTCCGTGCTTCATTTATTACCAGGCGTTCAATGAAATGGTGAAAGGGGAGATGCTCTCCGATGCCATCGCGACCTTGTCGTCGTTGAACGTGATTGCGGGAGAATTAGACGCATAAAAGTTTGGAGTGTTGGGTTTTGAGTGTTGGGTTTCCTCACTCGAGAGCCAAAATTCAGAACTCAAAATTTAAAATAGAGAAAATGGAGAGGGTCCATTACACACAAAATATCAACATCACACCCGAGCTTTTGGCCCGGATCGAGGAGTTGTGCAGCCATTATCCGGCCGACAAACGAAAATCGGCCTTGTTGCCCGTACTGCACGAAGTACAGGATGCACACGATAACTGGCTGAGCATCGAACTTCAGGACAAAGTCGCGGAGATCATGGGTATTAAGCCGATCGAAGTGTACGAAGTGGTGACGTTTTACACGATGTATAACACCAAGCCTATCGGCAAATTCATGTTTGAGTTTTGCCAGACATCGCCGTGCTGCCTGAATGGTGTGGAAAACCTGATGGACTATACCTGCGAGAAACTCGGTGTTGGCGTTGGCGAAACCACTCCAGATGGATTGTTTACCGTAAAAGGTGTCGAATGCCTCGGTGCCTGTGGCTACGCGCCCATGATGCAGTTGGGCGATTTCTACCAGGAACACCTGACGAAAGAGAAAGTAGACCAGTTGATCGACGACTGCAAAGCCGGAAAAATCACTTTACACGATAAAGGATGAGCCGTAAGATATTATTAGACAAAATCAACGTTCCGGGCATTAAGTCGTATGAGGTGTACCGCGCCAATGGCGGGTATGCTTCGGTAGAAAAGGCCCTGAAAACGCTTACACCGGATGAGGTGGTAGAGGAAGTGAAGACCTCAGGACTTCGCGGACGTGGTGGTGCCGGATTCCCTGCCGGTATGAAATGGAGCTTCATCGACAAGAAGTCGGGCAAGCCACGCCATTTGGTGTGCAACGCCGATGAATCGGAGCCGGGCACCTTCAAAGATCGTTTCCTGATGGAATACATCCCGCACCTATTGATCGAAGGGATGATCACGTCTAGCTATGCGTTGGGTGCGAACCTTTCGTATATCTACATCCGCGGGGAATACATGTGGGTGTTCAAAATCCTGGAAAAGGCCATCAACGAGGCACGCGCCGCGGGATGGTTGGGAAAAAACATCCTCGGAACCGGATACGACCTTGACCTTTACGTACACTGCGGAGCCGGTGCCTACATCTGTGGTGAAGAAACCGCATTGATCGAGTCACTGGAAGGAAAGCGTGGTAATCCACGGATCAAGCCACCGTTTCCGGCTGTTTCCGGACTTTGGTCGAACCCGACCGTTGTCAACAATGTCGAAACCATCGCCGCCGTGCCATGGATCGTGAACAACGGAGGAGCGGAGTATGCCAAAATCGGTATCGGTCGCTCAACCGGAACTAAGTTGATCTCGGCTTCTGGCCACATCAAGAACCCGGGAGTATATGAGATTGAACTCGGGCTTTCAGTTGACGAGTTCATGAATTCAGATGAGTATTTGGGAGGTATGAGTTCCGATCGCCCATTGAAAGCCTTCGTTCCCGGAGGTTCTTCGGTGCCGATCCTACCGGCCAACCTAATTTTCAAGACGGCGAACGGTGAAGACCGTTTGATGACCTACGAATCGCTTTCGGACGGTGGTTTCGCCACCGGATCGATGCTCGGTTCAGGCGGTTTCATCGTATATAACGATACGGCCTGTATCGTGCGCAACACCTGGAATTTCTCCCGTTTCTATCACCACGAAAGCTGCGGACAATGTTCGCCTTGCCGTGAAGGTACGGGTTGGTTGGAGAAGGTATTGCACCGAATCGAAACCGGTTACGGTCGCGAGGAAGACATCGACCTCTTGTGGAGCATACAGGCGAAGATTGAAGGAAATACGATTTGTCCGCTAGGTGACGCCGCGGCATGGCCTGTAGCCGCTGCCATACGTCACTTCCGCGATGAGTTTGAATACCACGTGCGTTTCCCTGAGAAGATCAAGAACCGCGATCACTTTGTGGAAGAGCCGTTTGAAAAAGTAAAACATTTGGTGGGGAAAGCCACTGTGTAGTCGAAAGTCGAAAGTGGAAAGTCGAAAGTGTAGAAGCACAATTGACTTTCAGACTTTAGACTTCCGACTTTAGACTAATAAAGGTATGAAAGTAACAATAGACGGTCAGTCGATAGATGTAGAGCCAGGGACCACTATCCTGCAGGCGGCCCGTATGATCGGGGGCGAAAGCGTTCCGCCGGCGATGTGCTACTATTCCAAATTGAAGGGAAGCGGTGGTAAATGCCGTTGCTGCCTCGTGGAAGTGTCGAAAGGAAGTGACGCCGACCCGCGTCCGATGCCGAAACTCGTGGCATCGTGCGTGACAGGTTGTATGGACGGCATGGAGGTCAACAGCACGGCCTCAGAGCGCGTTCAGGAAGCCCGGAAATCGGTGACGGAGTTCCTCCTCATCAACCACCCGCTGGATTGCCCGGTGTGTGACCAGGCGGGCGAGTGCGACCTGCAGAACCTGAGCTTCAAGCACGGTAAATCGCAGACACGCTATATCGAAGAAAAAAGGACGTTTGCGCCGGAAGATATCGGCCCGAACATCCAGTTGCATATGAACCGTTGTATCCTGTGCTACCGTTGCGTGATGGTCGCCGACCAGTTGACCGACGGGCGTGTGCACGGTGTAGTCGACCGCGGTGACCACTCGAATATCTCTACCTGTATCTCTAAGGCCATCACCAATGAGTTCTCCGGAAACATGATTGATGTGTGCCCGGTAGGTGCCTTGACCGACAAGACCTTCCGTTTCAAGTCGCGTGTATGGTTCAACAAGCCCTTCAACGCCCACCGCAACTGCGACAAATGCTGCGGTAAAGTGACAGTGTGGATGTTCGGTAATGAAATCCAACGGGTGACAGGCCGTAAAGACGAATACCACGAAGTAGAGGAATTCATCTGTAACGAGTGCCGTTTCGACCATAAAGACGTGAAGGATTGGGTGATCGAAGGACCACGCAAATTCGAGAAAGATTCGGTCATTAACCAGAATAATTATACCCGAAAGATCGCTCCGGTGGTCATTGAAACGGAAGAAGCGATCCTGAAAGGACGCGAACAGGACCGCGTGAAGATTTCCATGTCGGCGATTCCGTTGAAGGCAGGGGAGCAGGAGGCGTTTAACGAAGGAAACGTATAGCAATGAGTGATTTCGTCATAGAAAAAGGCATTTTCATCACCGTCATCTTCGCACTTACGATGCTGATGGCGATGTATTCGACCCTCGCCGAGCGCAAGATTGCGGCCTGGTTGCAAGACCGTGTAGGCCCGAACCGGGCTGGTAAAGGAGGTATTCTGCAACCGCTGGCAGACGGACTCAAGCTGTTCTCAAAAGAAGAGTTTTTGCCGGATACGCCTAATAAGTTCCTGTTTATCATGGGGCCGGCGATTTCAATGAGTATCGCACTCATGACCTCTGCGGTTATTCCATGGGGTACTAACCTGCAGGTAGGCGGACACACGGTGGAGTTACAGGCGACCGATATCAATGTGGCGTTGCTGTATGTCTTCGGCGTATTGTCGGTGGGCGTCTACGGCATCATGATCGGTGGATGGGCGTCAAACAACAAATATTCGTTAATGAGCGCCATGCGCGCTTCGTCGCAGATGATTTCGTATGAGGTGCCGATGGGATTGGCCATTATCGGACTCATCATGATCGACGGGTCGCTTAGTCTCCGCCATATTGCAGAGAACCAGCACGGAATGAACTGGAACGTTTTCTACCAGCCAGTAGGGTTCCTGATCTTCCTGGTGTGTTCGTTTGCCGAGACTAACCGAACGCCTTTCGACCTCGCGGAATGTGAGGCCGAGCTTATTGGGGGCTACCACACCGAATATTCGTCGATGCGGATGGGCTTTTATCTGTTTGCGGAATATGCGAGTATGTTCATCTCGTCTACGATATTGGCGGTGCTGTATTTTGGTGCGTACAACTATCCGGGTATGGACTGGGTAGCGGAGAATTGGGGTGGCAATGCCGCGAGCCTTATCGGGTTTGGGGTGTTGTTCGCCAAGATTTGTTTCTTCATCTTTTTCTATATGTGGGTGCGTTGGACAATACCGAGGTTTCGGTATGACCAACTTATGCGATTGGGTTGGAAGATGTTTATCCCGTTGGCCATTGCGAACATCGTGGTGACCGCCGTGGTGTTGGTATGGTACGATAAATTGTAAGAGAGAGCGGACGGCCCTTCGTACAGAAAGACACGGAGGCCTCCTCTAGCCCCGATCGCAGCAAGGTGCCGCGCACCGCGGAGAGCGGGTCGGTCAGTTGATGAGAAGGAAGCGGTTGAAGCTTCAAAAAAAAGAAATCGAAAGGTCCCGGATGAAGTTCGGGATGGCAAATAGGTTTAAAACGAAAACTATGTCAATGCAGACGATGTCCCTTTCGGGACGGAAAAAAGAGGTTTCGAACAAAAAGATGTCTTTTTGGGAGAGCCTGTATCTGGTAGCGATCTTCAAGGGATTGATGATCACGATCCGGCACCTTTTCACGCGTAAAGTGACGATCAAATTTCCGGAGCAGGTTCGGAAACGCGCCGATGTTTGGCGGGGTCGCCACATGCTGATGCGCGACGACCAGGGACGTGAGCGCTGTACGGCCTGTGGCCTGTGTGCGTTGGCGTGTCCGGCCGAGGCCATTACGATGAAGGCCGAAGAGCGCAAGCCAGGAGAGGAGATGCTGTATCGCGAAGAGAAGTATGCCTCGATCTATGAGATCAACATGCTGCGTTGTATCTTCTGTGGTTTGTGTGAGGAAGCGTGCCCGAAACAGGCCATCTACCTGACCAAATCGGGAGAACTTGTGCCGGCCGCGTACGACCGCGAGAATTTCATCTTCGGGAAAGACCAGCTGGTGATGCCGCTTGACCTTGCCATTGCCAATACTAAAACCGCCTGATATGCCGACGGCTTTACTTTTATTCTACATCCTTTCGGCCATCACGCTGGGTACGGCGTTTCTGGCGATTTACAGTCGTAACCCGATCCACAGTGCGATCTGGCTGGTGCTTTGCTTCTTTTCGATTGCGGGGCACTACCTGTTGCTGAACGCGCAGTTCCTGGCGCTGGTGCATATTATAGTTTATTCGGGCGCGATCATGATCCTGTTCCTGTTTACGGTCATGCTCATGAACCTGAACAAAGAGGATGAGGTGCACAAACCGCGGGTGACGCGTTTGGTAGCCGTCATCCTTTTCGCGCTGATGCTGGGTTCGTTGGTGCTGATTTTCAGCCAGAACCAAACCGTGTCGGACGTCTATTCGACCACAGGCGAGGATTACCAATCGATTAAAGTGCTCGGATATGTATTGCTGAGCGAGAACGACGGCTTTATGGTGCCGTTCGAATTCGCGTCGGTGTTGCTGCTGGTCGGTATGATTGGCGCCGTGTTATTGTCTAAAAAGGAAAAAACCACCACCAAATAATGCAGACAGTTTTAGAACAGATCGACATCCAGAACTACATCTACCTGTCGACGATCTTATTCTGTACGGGTGTGTTCGGGGTCTTGTACCGCCGCAACGCCATCATCGTATTCATGTCGATCGAGATTATGCTGAACGCCGTCAACCTGTTGCTGGTGGCCTTTTCGACCTTCCACCAGGACGCCCAGGGCCAGGTTTTCGTATTCTTCTCGATGGCCGTCGCCGCTGCGGAAGTAGCGGTCGGGCTGGCCATCCTGGTATCGATTTTCCGGAACCTTGGCTCGATTGACATCGATAACCTCAAAAAATTAAAAGGATAGCGGATGGAGACAACTTTAGCCCTTGTATTGTTATTGGCTCCGCTTGCCGGATTCCTTCTCAACATTTTCTTTGGAAAAGCGCTCGGCAAGAACGGATCGGGGTATCTCGGTACGCTTTCTGTCGTGGCGTCGTTCGTAGTGACACTCGTATTTTTCCTGCAGATCAACCAGGATGGTAAGGCGGTTTCGATTGCGTTGTTCGACTGGATCCAACTCTCGAACTTCAAACTCGATTTCGGTTTCCTGCTCGATCAGTTGTCGTTGTTATGGCTGATGTTCGTGACGGGTATCGGCTCGCTGATCCACCTCTATTCGATCAGTTATATGCATGACGATGAGAACATGCACAAGTTCTTCGCTTACCTGAACCTGTTCGTGTTCTTCATGATTACCCTTGTGATGGGCAGCAACCTGTTGGTGATGTTCATCGGATGGGAGGGTGTCGGACTCTGCTCGTACCTGCTCATCGGGTTCTGGTATAAGAACCAGGATTATAACGATGCGGCCAAAAAAGCCTTTATCATGAACCGGATCGGTGACCTCGGGTTGCTGATTGGTATTTTCATATTGGGTGCCTCTTTCTCTACTCTCGATTTCCTGGGACTGAAAACGGCGATCACCACTACCGAATTCAGCGACTACTGGATTGCGATTGCGGCGCTGGCGTTGTTTATCGGGGCCTGTGGTAAGTCAGCCCAGATTCCGTTGTATACCTGGTTACCCGACGCGATGGCGGGCCCGACACCCGTGTCGGCGTTGATCCACGCGGCGACGATGGTAACGGCGGGGATTTTTATGGTTACACGACTCAACTTCCTCTTTGATCAGTCGGCCCTCGTGCAGACCATCATTGCGGTAGTGGGGGCGGTAACGGCATTAGTAGCCGCTACCATTGGCCTGGTGCAAAACGACATCAAGAAAGTATTGGCGTATTCGACCGTGTCGCAGTTGGGACTGATGTTCCTGGCGCTCGGACTCGGGGCATATGAAGTAGCGGTGTTCCACGTGATTACACACGCCTTCTTTAAAGCTTGTTTGTTCCTGGGTTCAGGTTCCGTCATCCACGCCCTTCACGGCGAACAGGACATGCGGAATATGGGAGGATTGAAGAAATGGATGAAGATTACGTACCTCACCTTCCTGGTGTCTTCGTTGGCGATTTCAGGCATCCCGCTTTTTTCAGGGTTCTTTTCGAAGGATGAGATCCTGATGGTTGCGTTCCATTCTGATAAAACCCTTTGGGTGATGGCGTCGCTCGCATCGATCATGACGGCTTTTTATATGTTCCGCCTGCTGTATCTGACGTTCTTCCGTGAGTTCCGCGGAACGGAAGAGCAGAAGCACCACCTGCATGAAAGTCCAGGCCTTATCACCTTCCCGCTGATTGTATTGGCTATATTGGCGGCGGTAGGCGGCGTGATTAGTTTACCGGGTAACTCGTGGCTGAACCATTTCCTGGCACCGGTGATCGCGAAAGAAGCACACGGTGAGCACCACCTTGACGGAACCGCCTATATGTTGATGGCCATTGCGGTCGTGGGTGCATTAATTGGTATTGGTATCGCTTTTTCAAAGTACAAGAAGAACGGCGAAGTACCGCCTGCGGATACAGAGATTACCGGACTGCACAAAGTGCTGTACCAAAAATACTACGTGGATGAACTGTACATGGCGCTGATCGTCAATCCGATCAATGCATTGGCCCGTTTCTTCCGCGATTACGTTGAAACCGGTCTTTCGGCTGTGGTCTACGGATTTGGCCGTGCTGCATCCGAACTGAGCCATCAGGGACGCCGCCTGCAGAATGGCAGTGTAGGAACCTACCTGTTTGCTTTCGTATTGGGTGCCTTCCTGATCGTGACCTATGTTTTCCTTATGAGCCAATCTTAATTTGCAAACGATGGACGTATCTTACCTGCTACTACTCTTACTTGCCGGAACCTTGCTAACCTACCTTTCGGGCGATCGCCTGGCAGGGAAGGTGGCGTTGCTTTTCGGTATTGCCTCGTTTGCCCTCACGCTTTCGTTCTGGAACAGTTTATCGGGCGGTGCCTCGCTTGACTGCCAGTTCGCCTGGATCACCAGCCCGAAGATTTCCTTTGCCCTGAAAGGCGATGGCCTTGCGGTGGCGATGTTGTTGCTCAATACGGCGTTGACACCCCTGATTACCTGGATGACCTTCGGGAATGACGTGCGGAATGCCCGCGCCTTCTATGCGTTGTTGCTGTTCATGTCGTTTGCGATGGCGGGTACGTTCCTGGCATCCGACGGACTGCTGTATTATATCTTCTGGGAATTGGCCTTGATCCCTATCTATTTCATTGCCCTGTTGTGGGGCGATGGCGATGCCGAACAGCGCCGGAAAGCGGTGGTGAAGTTCTTTATCTACACCTTTGCGGGTTCACTCTTCATGCTGACCGCGTTTGTGTACCTCTACACCAAAACAGGAAGCCTTCTGCTCGATGACCTCTACAAGGTAGCCTTGTCGGCTGACGAGCAATTGTGGATTTTCCTTGGTTTCTTCCTGGCCTATGCGATCAAGATCCCATTGATTCCGTTCCATACCTGGCAGGCGACCGTTTACCAAAAAGCACCGACGGCCGGCACGATCCTGCTTTCGGGTATCATGCTGAAAATGGGTCTGTATAGCGTCATTCGTTGGCAGTTGCCGATTGCGCCGCTGGCCGCTAAAGAATACATGCCGTGGTTCCTGGTATTGGGAATCGGTGGTGTGGTATATGGCTCGATCGTAGCATTGCGCCAAAAAGACCTGAAACGTCTGTTGGCATATTCTTCCCTGGCCCACGTGGGATTGATCGCCGCAGGAACATATACCCTGACCCTTGACGGATTGCGTGGCGCGGTGTTGCAGATGCTCGCCCACGGTTTTGTGGTAGCCGGTCTTTTCTTCGCTGCCGAAATCATCTACCGTCGTTACCAAACCCGCGCGATTGCCGAAATGGGCGGCATTCGGGTGCAGGCTACGTCGTTCGCTTCGTTGTTCATGATTATGGTGCTTGCTTCGGTGGCACTGCCGTCGACCTTCAACTTCATTGGGGAGTTCACGGTATTATATAGCCTTTTTCAGATAGATATGTGGTATGCTATCGTGGGTGGACTTACCATTATCCTGGGTGCGTACTACATGTTGAAAATGGTCCAACAGGTGATGTTGGGCGAACGTCACGAGAAGCCTTTCGCGGGGCTTAGCATGAGTGAGTCGGGTGTATTGGTTGTGATCGTTGTCGTGATTTTCGCTTTCGGCGTCTATCCGAAACCACTGAACGACCTTATCACACCGGCCCTCGAAAACATACTTATACAAATAAACCGCTTTAACTAAACCGGGATGGAGTTACTCATTACGATAACAGGAATTGGTGTCTTATGTCTCTTACTCGAGATGCTCAACCTGCGCAAAATCATGGCGCCGGCCGTCATCCTTGGCCTTATAGGCGTGTTGGTGCTCGTCGCGGAAGGTTTTGGCAAGACAGGTAGTTTTTACAACAATATGATCGTGGCCGATTCCTACGGATATGCCTTTACCGGTCTGTTTACCGTACTGACGATTTTCCTCATTGCCTTGTCGCCGAATTTCTACCATGCCCACATGGGTAAATTCTCGGATTTCGTTTCCATCAAAGTATTCCTCCTCGCGGGTGCTACGGCCATGGTGACGTTTGGGAACCTGGCGATGTTCTTCCTGGGCATTGAAATCCTTTCCATTGCACTTTACGTTCTGGCGGCTAGTGACCGTTTGAACATCCGAAGCAATGAGGCCGGACTCAAGTATTTCCTATTAGGTTCCTTTGCCTCAGGATTTATCCTATTCGGTATCTGTCTGATATACGGTGCCGTTGGCACGTTCGATATGCGCACCATTGGTGAAGCCGCTATGTCGGCCGACGTTGAAGCCTGGTTCTACATTGGTATCATCCTCCTCACGGTTGGACTCTTGTTCAAGATTGCGGCGGTTCCGTTCCATTTCTGGGCACCCGACGTATACCAGGGAGCCCCGGCGCTTACCACGGCGTTGATGAGTACCCTCGCTAAAATCACGGCAATGGCAGCCTTCTTTAAGTTAGCAAAAGTCATGGCCTATAACCTGCCTGAGAAGGCGTTTTACGTTGTCATCGCGATTTCCATCCTGTCTATGACCGTCGGTAACATCATGGCGCTTCGCCAGGTGAACGTCAAGCGGATGTTGGCGTTCTCGGGTATTTCGCATGCCGGCTTTATGCTGATGACCTTGCTCAACACCGCAACGTCTGAGTCTACATTATTCTATTACGCTTGTGCGTACGGAACAGCCGGGATCGCCGCGTTCAGTGTCATTATCTACGTATGTCGCGACCATGGTAACGAAGATGTGACCCAGTTCCACGGATTGGGTAAAACCAGCCCGCTGATGGCGGCCGTCATGACCGGAGCCCTACTGTCGATGGCCGGTATTCCGGTATTTTCAGGCTTCTTCGGAAAACTGATGCTGTTCAACGACACCCTTCGCTCGGGTCACCTGGCCCTTGTCATCGTGGGTGTGGTGAACTCCATCATCAGCGTTGGGTACTATTTCAAGCTCATCCTCGCGATGTATACCAAAGAACCGAACGAAGCCCGCAACGGACGTCCGTATGCCGTGTTCGCAGTGGGTGTCATTGCCTTGCTGCTTAATCTGGCGATTGGCTTGTTCCCGAGCCTATTGACCGATCTTTTCTAACGAGTTCAATATCGTATCAAACAAAGCCCTGACACTCGTTCAGGGCTTTTGTTTTTCAGTTGTTTGGACGATATAGGGAGGAGAGGTTTGTGGGCGTTCCCCTGCGGGTCGCGCTCTCCGCACTCGCTTTTGCGCCCTCCTGCCGTCGGTACGCAAAGAGCTCAGACAATGCTGCGATCGCTAACGCACTACTTCGCCTAAAGACGATACTGGGGCC